>JAYWDP010000024.1:0-7951 GCA_043779775.1 Cyclobacteriaceae bacterium | reverse complement strand
TCGATTCCCTAAAAACAATCCGCAAATTCCTGGTGGAAGTCCGGGAGAAAATGCAATAAGACCCTTTCCCTCAATAATCACTACGTTTTCCTGATTGCGCATATGCGTAAGTTCCACTTATTTCATCGTCCTGATGGATCAGGAACGAATTTCCTTTATGGCTCTGCATTTTGTGCCCGGTGTTGGCAACTTCCTGGTAAAACAGCTTGTGAGCTATTGCGGATCGGCAGAAAATGTCTTTAAGCAATCCAAAGCCAGGCTGCTTAAAATTCCGGGGATCGGAGAAATTACGGCCGAGGCAATCAGCAAAGGCAAAACCATTGATCTGGCTGAAAGTGAGTTTAGAAAAGCGGAACGTGAGGATTCCCAAGTCCTCTTCTTTACAGACAAAGCCTACCCGACACGGTTAAAAAATATTGACGATGCGCCATCCCTGTTGTACGCCAAAGGAAATATTAACCTCAATCATCAGAAGGTCCTCAGCATCGTAGGCACACGCCAAGCCACCAGCTATGGGAAAGAACAGGTGGAGAAGCTGATGGAAGACCTGAAGCCTTATGGGCCACTTATCATTAGTGGCCTTGCCTACGGTATTGACATCCATGCCCACAAACTGGCACTTAAGTTCGGATTACCAACGGTGGGCGTATTGGGCAGCGGGATGGATGTGATCTATCCTGCGGCCCACAAGGAGACTGCGAAGAAAATGGTTAATCAGGGGGGACTCATCACCGAAAATCATTTTGGCACCAAGCCTGATGCCCATAATTTCCCTGCCCGCAACAGAATCATCGCAGGTATGTGCGATGCGCTGATCGTGGTTGAAGCGGCAGAAAAAGGAGGCGCCTTGATCACAGCTGAAATTGCTAATACCTATAACAAAGATGTGTTTGCGATCCCCGGTAATCTCGGGCACACCTATTCAGAAGGTTGTAACAAATTGATAAAAATCAACAAAGCAAATTTGCTGATGTCGGTCAAGGACCTGGAATATATCATGAACTGGAATCTAAAGAATGATAAAATTGACAACCAGCTCACCCTTGATTTGCCCTTATTTGAACCGGATGAACAAACGGTATTGAAGGCCTTGCAGGGGAAGGGCGCACCCATTATGATTGATGAGTTGTGTGTGAACACAGGAATGGCACAAGGCATCCTTTCCTCCATTTTACTTTCGCTGGAATTTAAGAATGCGATCGTTTCAATGCCGGGGAAGAGGTATAGGTTGGGAAGGAGTTAAGAATTAAGAATTGAGAATTAACAGGGGTACATCACCTTTATTCATTCAGTTCATGTTTACTGTATTGACGCCAGCGGGGTCAAATGTTTGTACCACTTAAATGTTTGATCGTATTGCCCCAGCGGGGTAGAATATCATGTTTACACTAGATTAAAATAGCAAGACAAAGAAGGTTTATGACTTGTCAGCGATATGATAGACATTGTTACGGGAAAATTTCGTTGGCCAGTTTCATCGCGTTGACAAATTCAATTTGGTTGATACCGGTGCTAATTGCTTTTGCATCGAGAAAGCTGAGGATTGTTTCAGTTGCCAGGTTGCCGATCAGTTCTTCTTCGGCCAGGGGGCAGCCGCCGAACCCATGGATAGCCCCGTCAAATCGCTGACAGCCGGATTCCCATGCGGCTTCAATTTTTTCAATTGCTTTGGAAGGATGGGAATGTAAATGGGCACCAAACTCAATGGAAGGAAAATCCCGGGTCAGATGTGAAAATAGATATTGAATTTGTGCTGGTTTGGAAACACCGATCGTATCAGCCAGAGAAACAATTGAAACGTCCAGGGTGGAAAGGATGTCTACAAACTTGCCTACCAGCGTCACATCATAAGGATCCTTATACGGATTGCCAAAACCCATGCTGATATACGTTACCAAAGTTTTTCCGGAGCTATGGCAAATGTTCTGGATATCATGGAGCACATTCAGCGCCTCTGGTATCGACTTATTAGTATTTCGCTGCTGGAATGTTTCCGATATTGAAAGTGGAAATCCTAAATAAGAAATTGCCTGGTGACGGCTTGCTTCTTCCGCTCCCCTGGTATTGGCTACGATGGAGAGCAGTTTGGTGCGGCTGGTCCCAAGCTCCACTTTCTCCAATACCTCGGCCGAGTCACGCATTTGGGGTATGGCTTTGGCTGAGACAAAACTTCCGGCATCAATACTATCGAAACCTACTTTCAGCAATTGATTGAGATAACGGATTTTGTCTTCCGTGGGGATAAACTTCTCAATTCCCTGCATAGCATCGCGTGGGCATTCTATGATTTTCATGAATAAAAATTAATTACAAGGTTGCGGACAACCGCCCAATGGCCGTCTTGCAAAGATGACAATTTTCTATTTCAAGGATTTTTTCTTCCTTGTCACTCGTATCATGATCCAGATTGCCGAAAATATCTCATTACGCCGCCTGAATACCTTTGGCATTGAAGCCAAGGCAAAATATTATGCTGAGGTGACATCCACCGGGGATCTACGGGAGCTTCTACAACTCCCTGTTTATCGTGATACCAGCCATCTTATTCTGGGAGGCGGCAGCAATCTCCTTTTCACGAAGGACTTTGACGGCCTGGTCATAAAATCATCAATCCTTGGAAGCCGCATTCTTGAAGAAAATGAAGATTTTATAGTCTTGGAAGCAGGCGCAGGAGAAAACTGGCATTCACTCGTAATGCATTGCGTAGCACATCAATGGGGAGGCATTGAAAACTTGTCACTTATCCCCGGAACCTGCGGTGCAGCACCGATGCAAAACATCGGAGCGTATGGTGTTGAAATCAAAGATGTGATCATAAATGTGAAAGGAATTGACTTACCATCAGGCGTTGAGCGGACCTTCATAAACTCCGATTGTCACTTTAATTACCGTGAAAGTGTCTTTAAACAGGAGTTAAATGAAAAATATTTTATTTCAAGTATTACTTTAAGGCTGACCAAAAAAAATCATCAACTCAACACCCATTACGGGGTCATTCAAGACGTGTTAAATCAACAACACATCAGCGTTCCAACGATCAAAGATGTGAGTGATGCAGTGATCGCAATCCGACAGAGTAAACTACCTGACCCCGCCCTCATTGGAAATGCGGGAAGCTTCTTCAAGAACCCCACGGTGAGTGAAAATATATTTGAGATGCTGAGAAAAGAGCATCCCTCTATTCCATCCTATCCTGTTGAAAATCAAAATGTTAAGATACCTGCCGCATGGCTCATTGAACAATGCGGATGGAAAGGAAAAAAAATCGGAAACGTTGGCGTGCATCCGAAGCAAGCACTTGTGTTGGTCAATTATGGTAAAGGAAATGGAGCGGAAATATTTCAACTTGCGACGAAAATTCAGGAGTCTGTGAAAGAAAAATTTTCGATTGTCCTCGGCACTGAAGTAAATATTATTTGAAAGAAAATTTAAGAGTAACTTAGTCGGAAAAATTGAAGATCGACCTACCAGAAATTCTTATACGTCAAAAAAATATGCGAAAAATTTTTGCGGATAAATATTTTATTATACCTTCGAATACGTTTAACCATTATTTAACTTAAAAAATTAAACGCTATGGCAAAAAAAGCTAAGAAGGCTGCTAAGAAAAAAGCAGCTAAGAAAAAGAAGTAATTAGGTAACAACCTAACTTCTTACAAAGGGAAGCGATCAAGGATTGCTTCCCTTTTTGCTTTTAGTAAGACTTCAAAAATCGAAGCTATCCTCACTAATTTTCGGAGGTCCTTGACTATTTAATGAAGCCGATTACTCATAGTCAATAGCTATCAAACCAGGAGCCCATGCTTGTCAGCTTTCCGGAAGGCAAATGTCCAAATCTTTTGAGAACGGTTCTATTCCGGTGCTGCCTGAATCCTTAATGCCCATGCAACCAATCCCCGATTGTAAGGGACTTGGCAACGGTTGCGTAAAATATTGTGAGGAAGTCCTTGTTTGCCAGTGCCAACGTGGTATAATTTTGCACCTTTAAACTATTACAACCCATGGCTAAAGTAACCTTAAAAGCTCCTGTCAAGGCAGCCGCCGTCAAGAGTGAAAAGAAAGCAGCACCTAAGAAAAAGGAGTCTCCTGCAGACCAGATCGTAAAAATCTGTGAAACATCACTGTCAAAACTTACTGAACTGAATATTGAACATGCTCTTCAATCAGAAATCAATTGGTGCCTGGGAAGCTTTCAGAATGATCATAATCCTATAGGTCTATTTCAAATGGCAGAAAGGTCCCTGACTGTTTTTAAAGAAGAACTCTCCAAAAAGACCAAAGGCCTAACCGCTAAGTTTGTCGGAGATATTGAGAAGGCATTAAAGCCGGCCTGATCCTTAAATCATGTGGGTCACGTTCGATAACGTCCCCAGATACTTCACGCAAGTAATACCAAATGTGTTCAAAAAGTCTACACCCTCATCGGTGGGGAGGCCTTTATGTTCTGCATAAGACTTCAAATAAATTACTTTGCTGATACCCATGCTGTACACCATTCTGGCACATGCCAGACAAGGTGATAATGTGACATAGAGTGTCGCAGCTTCGACTGAAGTATTATTCTTCACAGCATACAGGATCGCGTTCTGCTCCGCATGGATAGCCAATGAACAGCCGTTTTTAGAATCGCGGGGGCAGCCGGTCTCCGGCCACTCTTCATCACAATTGTGAGTACCTGAAGGAGGGCCATTGTAGCCGATTGAAATGATCCGTGTATCCTTGGTCAATACGGCGCCTACGTGGCGCTTGATGCAGTGTGAGCGCGTAGCCAGGTTCACAGCCAATTCCATATAAATGTCATCAAAGGCGGGTCGTTCCATCACGCAAAGTAAAGAATGGAATCAAAATTCTTAATTTTGATCTGAAACATTGATGATGAAGCATTTTATAATAATCATTTTCCTCATTTCTGCCTGGGACGCATTTCCGCAGGAAGCCGTAAAACCACGCCCCAGTCCGACCGAGGTGGTAACGTGCCGGTATAAAGATGCCTACCTCAAAATCGTTTATAGCAGGCCACAGAAGCGAGGCCGTGAAGTGTTTGGAAAACTAGTGCCCTATGGGCAAGTATGGCGTACAGGCGCTAATGAAGCAACTGAGATGACCATTTCCCGTGATATCAAAATCAATGGAACTGAACTTAAGGCCGGTAACTATTCCATATTCACAATTCCTGAAAAGAGTGTCTGGACCATAATCATAAATTCGGACCTTGGCTTGTGGGGAGCTTACAATTACAATCCCACAATGGATGTACTGCGCTTTGAAGTACCGGTCATTGTCCCGACAGCCATCGGGATGTCTGATACGGTGTACGAGGCATTCACCATATGGATCGATCAAAAAAATGAGAAAGCCGAGATTCAAATGGCTTGGGACAAGTCAAAAGTGACCCTCTCAGTCCAATTTTTAGAACCAAAACAATGAGACATCTCGTCATCCCGGCGCTCATTCTTTTAGCGACTTTCGCATACGGTCAAGACCTCGCTGAACTGGACCGGCGCGGGGGCTTCAAGGATATCAAATTGGGCAGCCACATCGACAGCATCAAAGGAGCTTCTTTTAAAAAAGACATTAAAGAAAAAAATGAATTCCCGGCTAAATTATTCGATGTTGAAAATGAAGAATACAAATCCATTGGGGAAGTGAAGGTGAAGAAAGTAGAAGTGAAGACGTATAAAGGCTTTATTTATGAGATCATCGTTATCACCACGAAGGATACCCGCCTGATGAAAGGCATGCAGAAATCCTTTGGTAAACCCATTTATATTCTAACTACCGATACGTACAATTGGAAGACCGAATCCTTGAGCTTGACTTTTAAGGACCATGCCAAAAATGAACTGCGGCTAAATTACCGTTACTATCCTCTGATCAAGAAAATGCAGGAAGATAAAGGGAAGAAAATTGACGATATCGCAGAAGATTTTTAGAAGGTTTCTTTGCCACAGATGACACAGATTTTCACGGATGAGTGCAATATCCTATCTGTGATAATCTGTGCAATCTGTGGCTTAAATTTTTTCTGCTATTTATCAGCAATCGCGTCTGCGAAATCCATCACACAATTGTATTCATAGGTTTTGTGAGGCCTGATGGAAGTGCCTATAAAATTCACCTCGACTTCCATAATATTCTTGCGATGACCCCGGCTTGGCACATCGTCATCAATCAAAAGTTGTAAGATGATTTCCAGCGGATCCTCAAATCCATAAGAACAGTTTTCCCAGGGCCCGGTATAGGCTCCCTTAAAAACACCGTACCGAAGAACACGTTGGGTGCTGCTCTTGCCATTGCTGCTTACATGGCCGATCTCGCCGGTTTTTCCCATGTCATCGCCATGATCACGGGCCGCCAATGAAAGGGCTTTAGAAGGCTTCAGCGGCTTCTGTGCCGTCCATTTAAGCAGCTCATTATAACATTCCTCCGCCGCTGTACTTTCACTGCGATGACTTTCCAGGTATGCTCTCGCAAATAGCGCAGGCATAGTGCGAACTTTATTGACCAGGAGGATGACATCCTTTTCACTTTCTGTAAGATAATCCACCCCTCTTGCGGTATCAATCTCACGGATATTCCAATCCTGGGCCATTGCAGTAGAGATAACAATGCAAAGGGCAGATAATGTTAAAGCAGCTTTCATACAAAGGAGTTAAAAAATTTTCACGCAACAGCGTCAAGTCCGCCAAGAAAATGCTACTGTTTTATGCTTTGCGAGAACCAAATAACCAATTGCCTGCAGGCTACCTATCCCTTGTAAGCAATCCTGTAGATTACGCCGGCATAGTCATCACTCACTAACATGGATCCATCGGGCATGATCAAAACATCCACCGGGCGGCCCCATACTTTCTGGGTTGCCTCATCCAGCCAGCCGTTGGCAAAGGTTTCATAACCTGTAACCTTGCTATCGGCATTCACCGTTACCAGGCTAAGCTTGTAGCCACTTTTCTTGGTCCGGTTCCACGACCCGTGCTCAGCGATGATAAGGTTGTTCTTATATGTGTCCGGGAACATGTTCGCCGTATAAAATTTCAAGCCCAGCGGCGCCACGTGAGCACCCAGGTTTTGCACTGGCACAGTAAAATCAGCGCAAGTTCTCTTACTCCCAAATTCAGGGTCCTTGATTGTACCGCCATGGCAGTAAGGATAACCAAAATGCATTCCAGCGGCAGGTGCCGTATTCAATTCGCAAGGAGGTAGGTCATCTCCCAGCATATCTCGGCCATTGTCCGTAAACCAAATATTTTTTGTTACCGGGTGCCAGGTAAACCCAACTGTATTCCTGACTCCGCTGGCAAACACTTCCATCCCACTGCCGTCCGGGTTCATCCGGGTGATGCTGGCGAAGATTGGGTCCTTGGACTCACAAATATTGCAGGGTGCCCCGACCGGCACGTACAGCTTACCATCAGGACCAAAGGCGATATATTTCCATCCATGATGGTCTTCGGTAGGATATTTATCATAAATGGTTATGGGCTTGCCGGGATTCGCCAGATGTGATTCAATACCGGGCAGCTTTGAAATCCTGCTTACTTCAGCGATGTAGAGGTCACCATCCTTAAAGGCTACGCCATTGGGTTTATTTAATCCTGAGGCAACCACCCATTTTTTGTCAGCTTTATTGTCGCCATCAGTATCTTTTAAGGCATAGACCTGATTTTCATCTCTGTTGCCAACAAACAAAGTACCTGATGGCGTTATCACCATCGACCGGGCATTTTCAACTTCGGCAAATATATCGATGCTAAAACCGGCCGGCAGTTGAATAGTATTCAAGGGAAGCTTGCTGCTGACCTCTGTAATCGCTGGCACCGACCCATCCTCAGCATTGGATTTAGTGGTTGTCTTTTCATTAGGGGCACTATTGCAGCAAAGAGTAAGCATCGCAATAAATGCCAATATTTTGGAGGTTTGCATCTTTCTGAAATTTGTTAACAAGGTAACG
>JAYWDP010000023.1:0-7958 GCA_043779775.1 Cyclobacteriaceae bacterium | reverse complement strand
CCATACCTTAGAGGTACTTTAACCCGAACGACCAATCTGGTTACAGGGCTCTTTCATCCATTAGGTATTTATATAAAACGCACGCCTCGTGGCGTACCCAAGTCACTAAGACACCAAAAAAAACCGTCATTGTGAACCTTGGTGTCTTAGTGTCTTGGTGGCTAAAACAATCCTCTTTCTGAAACCGAGACACTACCGAGGGTTGACTTCAATATGATAATCGGGTTGGGTTTTATATTTTTGATAGTAAAGCTACCTGGGCGGGTTTTCGAAATTAAACAACATTCACCATGAGTCTTCACATTAGCGCAAAAAAGGGAGATATCGCAGAGACCATTCTCATACCGGGCGATCCGCTGCGTGCGAAGTTCGTGGCGGAAAATCTACTGGAAAATGCCCATTGTTACAACGAAGTCCGAGGCATGCTCGGCTTCACTGGTACCTACAAAGGGAAGCGGGTCTCCCTACAGGGGACCGGCATGGGCATCCCTTCCACAGCCATTTATGTCAATGAGTTGATTTCAGAATACGGAGTGAAAAACATTATACGCGTGGGCACCTGTGGCAGTATTCACCGCGACTACCAACTGGGCGAAGTAATTCTGGCGATGAGCGCTTGCACCGACTCGAATGTAAACAGGGTTCAGTTTGAGGGAATGGATTATGCGCCGGCAGCAGACTTTTCACTTCTCCAAAGTGCTTATGAAGCTTCCAAGAGACTGGGTGTGAAAGTGATTGTGGGAAGTGTTTTCAGCACCGATACTTTTTACAGCAAGAAGCCCAATCGTTGGGACCTTTGGGCGGAGCATGGAATATTGGCTGCAGAGATGGAATCTTCCGTTCTCTACACACTTGCTGCCAAATTTAAGGTCAGAGCTCTTTCTATACTCACGGTGAGTGATAACATCCTTACGGGTGCATCTGCTTCCGCGAAAGAGCGAGAACAATCTTTTATGGATATGATGAAGGTTGCGCTGGAAGTAGCTTGAGGCAGCGATGGATGTGGGGACCCTGATATTTATATAAAAAGCAGCCACACCGAACCAACGAGTACAATGACGAGTACTGATAAAAAGAATTTAAGTGCAAATTGTCTATCGCCTTGTACATACGAATAGACCGACTTGCTCAGTAAATTAGTCGCATTAATAGCGAGGAATGTAAGAAATGCAAACTTGAAGGTAATGGTATGACCAGCCATTTCAGCAAGATTTACGATGATGGCATCAATGCCGGCGAAGGAAGCGAAAATTGAACTGATGATAAAACCCGATTGCCCAAATACGATCAAACAAATTTTGGTGACAATCTTGATGACAATCAATATTCCGGCAAACTTCAAGGCCGGCAAGAGAGAAAATATGTTTGTATCCTTCTTCTCCTCCGTTTCAACCCGTTCTTTAGGCTCCTTTTTCTTAAAGTAGAATATGGAAATTATCCCCGCCGTAAGAATCATGAGCAGAATGCTGGGAGCGATGGCTATTAACCATTGAGGATTCAGCGGTCCAACCAATAAAAATATTTGTACAAAGCTGGCGAGATTAGCCAGGACCGCGGCACCCACCAGGTGATTGATAAACTCCGAATGTTTGCTTCTTTGGGCCAGGGATTGGGTAGTAGAAGTGGAAGAAACGAACCCAGCCATAAAACTGGCAACGGCAAAGCCACTTTTATTACCCACAATTCTGCCCAGGATATATCCAAACACATCTATGCCGGTAATCAGCACGACCACCAGCCAGATTTTCCTGGGATTGATCAGGTCCAGATTGTCAAACTCGCCAAGGTCCACGTTAAATCCCTGCATGATTCCGTGCAGAAAGGGGAGGTCCTTCAGCTTGTAAGAATAATCCGGCAATACCGGCAGTGCCACTAAAGCAATAATGGCGTAGCTGATAAACGCCTGTACTTCATGCTTTGAAATACCGGCCATCAGTTGGTTGGTTCTTGATTTCAAAGACATGACAAATACCAACATAACAAAAATCGCGACGGTAATTTGCAGAGGAATGATATCGATTACTACCAGCACGCCGATAAAGAAAGTCGCGAAGGCAGACAATTCACTGGTAATCCCTACATGTTTAGTAATAAGAGATTCCACGACATAGTACGAAATCAATAAAATCAAAAAGCCAGCAACCAAACAAAGTGCCAGGGAAGTATAGTTGTGTAAAAACAAAACACCGGCCAAGCCTCCCACCAGAGCAATCAAGGCAAACGTGCGAATACCGCCGACGCCCCCAACATTCGAATCACCTGGTTTACTGCTTTCGCGTTCCAGACCGATCGTGGCCCCAAAGATTAGTGCGAGCGCCAGGTTGATGAATAATCCGGAAAGCATGGAGAGAATTTATTTGGATCCTTCCAATTTATGAAACCTCTTCGTTTTCAACTATGACAAAAATCATATCTGTAAATTGTTCTAAATTCATTTGTTTATAAACGGCAAATACGGAATTATATCACCCAGCTGCTTCGGTCAAAATAAAAACCAGGTGAATAGACCTGGCTTTAATTAATTTGGTGACCCCGGAGAGATTCGAACTCTCGACCCATTGATTAAGAGTCAATTGCTCTACCAGCTGAGCTACGGAGTCTCGTCATTTGGTGATTGGGTGATGTGGTGATTTTGGTGATTGAATGCCCAATAATCATCAATAAATCACCAAATCACTAAATCAACAAATGCTTTTGCCTGCCTTCGCGAGGCGCTTTGGCAGACGAGGTGGGACGTACTGGGCTCGAACCAGTGACCCCTACCTTGTCGAGGTAGTGCTCTGAACCAACTGAGCTAACGTCCCGGGGCCGCAAATGTAAAAACGATTTTTACTTTATCCACTATGGGATGGGTTTTTGCGCCTGGTCTTTTACAGGCCGCAGGGGTGAAAACTATTTTATTTTGCCGCTTCACCATCGGCATTGAGATAATACGTCAGGGCACCGGAAGGGCATTCCCTCACCTGATTAATAATTTTTTCTGTAGTGGATTTCTCATGGGTGATCCAGGGCAGTTCCCGGGGATGGAATACTTCACCCAGTCCGTTGAAACAGATGGCTGAATGCTTACAGAGGGTGGGCTTCCATACGATGGTCACCTCGTCGTTGGAGTATTTCCTGGTGATGTCTTTCATGGTAAGTGTGTTTCACACAAGGAAAATACAAAATACATTTCACGCAAAGAACGCAAAGTAAATGAAAAGCGATGATTTTAAATCAGCTTGTACGAAAGGTCAGGCTGAGAGGAGTCGAAGCCAGGCTCATTCCAAGAAATTCCTGTTAAAAGCCGGTGGTGTCGCCCTTCGACTCCGCTCAGGGTGACTGCATCTGACATGACTCTGCTAAATATCAATATCACTCCCATTTAACATTTAGCATTTAACATTTCTAATTTGATACCAGATAAAAAAATTAAGATATTTATAAGCGCTAATCACCCAATCATTAAAACTATGGCCGCTCAATATTCCTGGAAAAAAATAATTCTCAGAACATTCCTCATCCTGTTTCTCCTGGGGGCAGGTTGGTTGGTGAACCTCATCTGGTTTAAACCCTTTAGCATCCGTCTCTTCTACGACAAAGTATTTATTGAATATGCCTTACAGGATCCTGAGACCGTCACGCAACTGGGCGTGCCCATTCTCTATGATATGAGCAAAGATGAACTCACGGACGTTTCCGACAAAAAGCAATGGGAGGTATTCAATTACTTCAAGGAAACCCTGGGTACGCTGAGAAGTTACGATTTTGAAAGCCAGAGTCAGGAAAATCAGTTGAATACTACAATCCTTGAGTGGTTCCTCAACGTACAGGCCCAGTCGGAGCCATTCTTCTACTATGACTATCCAGTCAACCAGATGTTCGGTGTTCAGAACAATCTGCCCAGTTTCATGGAAAGCGCCCACAAGCTTCGCAATGCAAGTGATGCGGAGGCCTACATTTCACGACTGTCAAAATTCGATACCAAATTCGACCAGGTGCTGGAAGGGTTAAAGATCCGGCAGGAAAAGGGAATTACGCCCCCCCGTTTTGTGATCACACGGATTCTTGACGAAATGAAAGGATTCACGGGACAAGGTGACCCAAAAATCAATATCGAGACCGGGCAGCCCAATCCAATTCAAACCAACATCTTGTATATGAATTTCAAAAGCAAGATTGACACGCTAAAAAATCTTTCAGACGATGAAAAGAAAGCGCTCATTGATCGGGCTGAAAATGAAATCCGGGGTACGGTATTTCCCGCCTATCAAAAACTGATCGACTACTTCTCAGCCCTCTATGAAAAAGCCAACGACGATGACGGTGTTTGGAAATTTCCCGATGGCGACAAGTTTTACCGCTACCAGCTCAAACAAAATACTACGGTGGATCTGGATCCCGAAGAGATTCATAACATCGGATTATCCGAAGTAGCCCGCATCAAAAAAGAAATGAATGAAATCCTCTTGTCACAGGGTTACAGGGACACCACGCGGGCCATCGGCGAAAGGGTACAAAATCTTAATAAGGAAGAACGGTTTCTCTTTCCAAACGATGATGAGGGCAGAAAACTTGCTTTGGCAGAATACAACCGTATACTTGATGAAATCAAGCTTGGACTGGATAATGCCTTTGATATCCGGCCGAAAGCAAGATTGGAAGTGAAGCGAGTACCCGCCTTTAAAGAAGAAGGATCTGCACTCGCTTATTACAACGGGCCGCCGATGGATAAATCCAGGGGTGGAACATTCTATGTGAACCTTCGAGACCTCCACGAAATCGTAAAATATGGAATGAAAACGCTTGCTTACCATGAGGGTATCCCTGGCCATCATTTCCAGATTGCCATTCAAAGTGAGATTGAGGGCGTGCCCATATTCAGAAACTTTTTAGGGTTTACCTCCTATTCTGAAGGCTGGGGGCTTTATTCCGAAAGGCTTGCCTGGGAGCTGGGATTCTACAAGGATGATTCTTTTGGAAATTTAGGAAGACTTCAAGCCGAGATGTTTCGTGCCGTGCGACTCGTAGTCGACACCGGGATCCATCATAAAAGATGGACACGCCAGCAAGCCATTGACTACATGGTGGCCAACACCGGAATGCTTACCAGCGAAGTGATAACGGAAATAGAAAGATATATCGTCATGCCGGGACAAGCCTGCGCCTACAAGATTGGTATGATGAAGATCCTTCAGCTCCGAGAAAAGGCAAAGACTGCTCTTGGAGACAAGTTCGACTTAAGAAAATTCCATAATGTAGTGCTGAAGAACGGCGCTGTTCCGCTGGAGATATTGGAGAAAATAGTTGACGATTATATTCAGGGCACGAAATAAAGGAGACGCAATGCCGCCAAGACGCCAAGAAATTCAAGTGCGTTCAACTTGGCGCCTCTTTGCGTGACCCTGCATTTAAAATGATTCGTTAAGAACAAAGGCCTTCTGCGTGTTGCGTCGTCTGGGCGCTAACTCACGCTCTTTCAGATTTTCCGGGAGGCTGGCCGGATCCCCAGCATATCCGATGGCCAACATCACACCCAATTCATAGTCGTCAGGAATATTCAGCATAGAGATAAGTCCAGGGTTGGTCATTAATGCTGGAAGGCGCCCAACGTGCTGCTTCAAACAATGATTTAATCTTCTCTTGTTCGACGGGTTTGTCGGAAAATGCTCTTCTGCTGCGGCGGTCTTTAATGAGGTCCATTACAGGTGAAACTATTTCAGCGGAAGTCAGGGATGATATTTTAGTTTCCATTTTTAAAATTTAACGTCTTTCAATATTTTTTGAAGATAGGAGGCGCTAAGACGCAAACGACTACATACTATTTTCCTTCTTCTTAGCGCCCTGCACCTTTGCGGTTAATTTTCTTAATTTATTTTGCAAATTTGTGTATTCCCCAAATAGCTACGCCGCCGGCAATAAAATGCATGGGCATGGTAAGTAAAGCAAATCCTTCCGGTGTGGGAGACCCATCCGGCAACATGGGCTGAACCGTGCCGTATAAGCTTAAAATGGTAAAGACAACCGCAATGATCGTAAAAATCTGGCTGCCCTTCGCCGTAAATTTTACCAGCAAAAAGAATAGAAGGGCTCCAAGCAACAAAGGAATAATGGATGCAAAGGTGGTTTGCTTGATACCGATCAGAGGGACCTGAATGCCAAGTCCTGACTGCGCAATCAAATTCCAGATTCCGTTCGCAATTGCCGCGATAACGCCTGAAATTAGTCCGCCTTTTAAAGCTTGTACCAATGTTGGTTTTTGAATTTCCATAGTCTATTTAAGTTTTAGTTAATTATTCTATTTGATAAATTTTATTAACCGCAAGAGGCGCAAAGGCCTCTGAGGAATACAGAATGTCTTCTTCAAATCTTAGTGTATGCATTAGTCCATTGGTACCTCTATCAGTAATACTTCACAATCATTATCAACAGAAATGGATATCTTTTCAATATCCCAAACACCCAAACCATCGCGTTTGTTTAGCTTTTGGTCATAGATAGAAACATCTCCTTCAATAACGAATGCATAGACGCCATTTCCAGTCCTCTTCAAAGTATAATCTGTAACAGAACCCTTCTTTAGATTACCAAGGTGAAACCATGCATCCTGGTTGATCCACAAGGTCTCAATTGATTTCACTGGCGAAACCACCGTCTGAAATTTATTTATGCGGTTTGCAACCGAAAAGGCTTTCTGACCATAGCGTGGGGTGATGTTAAGGGCTTTTGGAAACACCCAGATCTGAAGAAAATTGACATCCTCCTTGGCAGATGCATTTTTTTCACTGTGGGAGATGCCGGTTCCCGCACTCATGATCTGTACTTCACCGGATTGGATGATGCCATGACCCCCGGTGTTGTCGCCATGCTCCAGTGAGCCTTTGAGTGGAATGGAAATAATTTCCATGTTATCGTGCGGGTGCTGGCCAAAGCCCCTGCCCCCTTTTACGATGTCGTCGTTTAACACCCGGAGCATCCCAAAATGCATTCTGGAAGGATCGTGATATCCCGCAAAACTGAAGGTGTGATGTGAATCCAGCCAACCGTGATAGGCATGGCCCCGGGTATTGGCTTTGTGTAATTCCGTCTTCATATACGTTGATTTAAAGCCATAACAGGCAATTCCGCAACAAAGTTGCATACAATTGTTGTATTTACAACTATTGTCAATAATATCATTCTGGAGATTTAAAGGGCCAAAAAACTAAGGCAATGGTGGAATCTAACTTCTCAGCTTATCCAGGATCCGGTTCAATTCCCGGGCGTCGGCCTTGGAAATATTTTTCAGCGTTTCCAGCCAGCCGGGTCCTTCGGAATCCAGCTTTTTCAACAAGGCAATTCCTTTTTCTGTAATGGATATATCTACCTGTCGCCGGTTTCCCTCGCAGATTTCCCGTTTCACCATTCCTTTCTGCCGCAGTTTCTCCACGAGGCGTGTTGCATTACTGCTTTTGTCAATCATTCTGCAAGTGACATTGGCCAGCATCATGGCCTTCGGGTGCTGGCCCCGAAGAATCCGGAGTACATTAAATTGCTCGGGTGTGATCCCGTATTGCTTGAGAAAGCCGGCGTTGATATTATACAGCCAGCTTCCGGTAAAAAGAATATTGATTGCTGCCTTCTGGTACTCGCTTACAAATTTTTCCTGTTTGATATCATTTTCTAAAGCCATGAATTTTCATTATACAAGGTAAAAGTAGTAACAATTATTGTTAATACAATTATTGACTTGAAGAGATTCAGAATCTGGGCATTGTCACACTGAGATAACCATTCCGCTTTAAATGCAATTTTTGCCACAGATTACACAGATTTTCACAGATCTCAAAAAAATGATATTGGCAGCGGAGTCGAAGCCATGCTACTTTATTAACCCTTGTTTGTCAATTCAATTTTACCGCCAGTCGCCGAGCAGCACCATGGCTGCCCAATAATAAGGGTGGGAGAATTTTTTACTATTTGAGAGGGTAATCTGTGCC
>JAYWDP010000022.1:0-7960 GCA_043779775.1 Cyclobacteriaceae bacterium | reverse complement strand
TATACAATATTGAAAAAGATTTTATACCACGCTTTCGCGATTTTTATGGTTCGAAAGAATTGCGCACCTGCAAAAGCTGTGGCGCTGTGATGGAAGCTGATCCCCGATTTGTCTGATTATGAAGAAAGAAGAATTACAGGAAATATTGGTAAAGAATCATGCCGATTTCACTGATTTTATTAAAAGCTTATCGGACGTAGTGTCCAGAAACTCTCTGCCGGGGAAATGGACACCCCTTCAGCAATTAGACCACATTGTCAAGAGTGTGTCTCCGGTAAAATGGGCATTTACACTTCCCAAATTTTTACTCCCCCTATTCTTTGGCCGGGCCAACCGGCAGTCCAGAACCTATGACGAGCTAGTGACAAAATACAAAGCCAAGTTACAAGCCGGTGGAAAATCAACAGCACGGTTCCTGCCCGACACCTCTTGTGATCGATTCGATTTGATTAAAGTGCTGGAGAATCGCGTACAGACTCTTTCCAATAAAATCAACCGCTTTTCAGAAAACGAATTGGACGAATATATTTTGCCGCATCCATTGCTTGGTAAAATAACCCTGCGCGAAATGATTTACTTCACCATTTATCATGTCGAGCATCATCATTTTCAGGTAAATCTGAACATGGCCAGATCCCTTGCCAATGTTGCTGAAAGATGAAATTTATTAATTCAAGGTCCTTTGCCCTGGATCTCGACAAGAAAGATCCCCTGAGAAAGTTTCGAAGTGAATTTCATTTACCCAAAGTCAATGGTAAGCAAGTCATATATTTGTGCAGCAATTCGTTGGGTCTGCAGCCCAAAAAAACGAAAAAATTTATTTTGGAAGAACTGCATGATTGGGCGACGCTGGCTGTCGATGGGCATTTTCACGGCAAACGTCCCTGGCTGCATTATCACAAGTTTGGAAAGAAAGCCCTGGCAAAACTGGTGGGTGCCAGACCAGACGAGGTAGTGGCCATGAACCAACTCACGGTGAACCTGCACCTCATGCTGACTTCTTTTTATCGTCCTTCCGCGCATCGTTTTAAAATCATCACTGAAGCAGGCGCCTTTTCATCGGATCAATATGCATTTGAATCTCAAATTAAGAACCATGGATTGGATCCGGAAACTGCCCTTATAGAGTTGAAGCCACGGGAGCATGAATATATTGTGCGCACCGAAGATATTCTCTCTGCTATTCAAGAGCATCGCAACGAGCTGGCCCTCGTGATTTTCGGTGGCGTTCAATACTACTCAGGTCAATTCTTTAACATTCCAGCCATCACTGCGGCAGCCCACCAGGCAGGAGCCATTGCCGGATTTGATCTAGCTCATGCCATCGGCAATGTGCCGCTGAACCTTCATCGAGAGGGAGTTGATTTTGCAGTATGGTGCAGCTATAAATATCTGAACTCTGGTCCTGGCAGCGTAGCAGGAGCCTTTGTGCATGAACGCCATGCGAATGCGCCGAAACTTCTCCGGCTGGCAGGCTGGTGGGGTCACGATGAAAAAGAGCGCTTCCAAATGAAGAAAGGGTTCAAACCCATGCCAGGCGTAGATGGGTGGCAGATTTCTAATTTTCCCGTATTAAGCGGTGCTGCGTATCTTGCTTCGTTGGAACTTTTTGACAAGGCAGGAATAAGGAATCTGCGTAAGAAAAGTATCATACTCACCGGTTATCTCGAATTTCTCCTGCAGCAAATCGATTTCAATCATAATTATTTTACGATCATCACTCCGCCCGGTTCGAATGAGCGTGGTTGTCAGTTGTCTATTTTAATGAAAAAAGACGGCCGGAAAGTCTTCGACCGAATAACCCGGGCCGGCATTGTAGCCGACTGGCGTGAGCCTGATGTAATTCGTATTGCCCCCGTACCCATGTACAATACATTTGAAGAAATCTATCGCTTCGCAGGGATTTTTAGAAAACAGTTGGGGTAAACTGATGTTCAACAGGATGATCACCTGACCTTTGTCATGTTTTCAATCAATTTATTTCGGGAATTTTAGTTTGGAAAAAGTGTTATAAAATCATGAAGCACAAACCATCACATATTACGATTGTAGGCGCGGGACTGGTAGGTTCACTGCTTTCCATTTATCTGGCCAAACGCGGGTATTCGGTATCAATATATGAACGAAGATTCGATATGCGCTCTCATATTTTAGGAGGCGGCAGGTCCATCAATCTGGCCCTCAGCAACCGAGGCATTCGTCCATTGGAGGAAGTAGGTCTTGCCAGCCAGATGAAGAAAAATTCTGTGCCTATGAAAGGTCGTCAGATGCATGACTTACAAGGCCAACTGACTTTTCAACCGTATGGTACGAAGGGCCAGTTTATCAACTCAATCTCCCGAAGCGGGCTCAACATGGTACTCATGGATGAGGCCGAAAGGCTGGGCGTCAAAATATTCTTTGAACATCGTTGCCTGGAGGTCAATATTGATAAAACCGAAATCACTTTTCTAAACAACAGCGATACCCTCCATCATTCCACCGATCTGATCATCGGTGCTGACGGAGCATTTTCTGTTGTTCGGAGTGCCTTGCAAATGGCAGACCGTTTTGATTTTTCTCAGCATTACATCGAGCACGGATATAAAGAACTGAGGATCCCACCGGGAGCAAAAGGTGAATTTCTCATGGAAAAAGAAGCATTGCACATTTGGCCACGTGAAAGTTATATGCTCATTGCGCTTCCCAATCCTGATGCTACGTTTACTTGTACCTTGTTTTTCCCATTTGAAGGAGATGTTTCATTCAAAAAACTTAAAGCACCGGAACAAATTCAAGCATTCTTTGAAAATACTTTCCCGGATGCGGCTGCCCTCATGCCTTCTCTGATTGAAGATTTCAGGGATAATCAAATCTCTTCGCTGGTTACAGTTAAGTGTTTTCCCTGGGTAAAGCATAAAACCCTTTTGATCGGCGATGCCGCTCATGCGCTCGTTCCTTTCTTTGGCCAGGGAATGAATGCCGGATTTGAAGATTGTCGCGCATTGAATCATCTACTGGATACCTACCAGGATGATTGGAACAAGGTATTTCCCGTATTTCAGCAATTGCGCAAACCTGATACAGACGCCATCGCCACCCTCGCCCTTGACAATTTCGTTGAGATGAGAGACCTGGTGGCAGATGCTGATTTCCTGTTACGAAAAAAGATTGAAGCCAAACTACACGAATTATATCCTGAAAAATGGATCCCCCTGTATTCCATGGTAACGTTTCATGAAGATCTTCGCTATTCAGAAGCCCTGAGAATAGGAAGACTTCAAAAAGAAATCATGGATCATGTCATGCAAACACCTTCCATTTCATCAGCATGGGCAAGCCTTGATTATAAGGCGATCGTGGATCAGCTTTCGTCATAACGAAACTTGGTTACAGGAATTGTCACCTTGCTTACGTCTCTGCAATTAGAATTTTGTATTCCTCGTATCGGCTTAAAATATCTCTCACAAAGTTGACTGGCTCTTCGCATTTGCAGTAACCGGCCACCGCCACCGGATCACGATAGTATTTTGGGTTGGACTTTTGCTTAAGAAAAGATTCCACATCATCCCATTTCGTAGGATCCTTACCATACTTCTTTGCAAGATTCCTTGCATCCAGAATGTGTGAAAGTCCCGCATTGTAGGAGGCTAATACAAATTTGAGTCGTTCATTGGGATCTTTAATATATTTTCCCCACAACTTGTCCAGGTACTTGAGATAACGTACGCCTGCCTTGAGGCTTTGATTCGGATTGGTTCGGTCAACGGCGCCAAACTCAATAGCGGTCTCAGGCATCAGTTGCATGAGACCCACGGCCCCCGCCCACGATTCAGCTCCCGGTTGGAAATTGGATTCCTGATATACTACCGAGGCCAGCAGGCGCCAATCCCAATCGATGTTCTTTGCTTCCCGCTTTATTTCTTCATCGTAAGGAGAAAGTTTGTTGCCCCCCAGAGAGGAATAGTCGCTGGTGAGTCGCAATTGAGAGGACCTGGGATTATTAAAGTATTTATTGTAGATCGTTTTGAATCTTCCATTGTTTTTTAGTTCGTCCAGCCACTCATTAACGGCCCCTAAAAGATCCGGAGAATTTTTTCTGACAGCCCATGCAATTTGTTGGGGTAAACTCAACACCGTACTGATGTCCAGGTTAGGATAGTAAATAGCGTTTACCATGCCTATCGTTTGGTCTGTCACCGTATATTGGATCTCTCCCATGGCCACCTTCAGGATGAGGGACTCGGTCTCTGCCGAAGCGCTGTCTTCATGAATGACTATTTCCCCCCCTACCTCCATCGAAAGGTTTTTAAGACGTTCCTTAAATGAAGATTCATTCATCACGTGTACCTCCTTGCCGATCAGATCTACCGGGTTTCGTATCAATCCCCTTTCCACACGGGCCGGTGGCATCCTCCTCCAATTGGCTGGTTTTTTCTGCACCAATACCTGACAGGTATTGAACTGTGCTTTTGTAAAAGAAAGGTATTTAGTACGATCCTGGGTAATGGTGAGTGGAAAGGCAATCAAGTCACCCTCACCCTTGTTTAAAAGATCAATGGACTGCTCGATACCGCTGATGACCTTTATTTTCAATTCAATTTTTAAGTACTTGGTTAAACTTTGGAGGAGTTCATATTCATAGCCCATGGGCCGGCCGCGATAAATAAAATAGCTGATGGAATTATTATCCACGATAGCCTGGAGGAAACCCCGTTCGCGTATTTGATCAAGATCGATGGAAACTTTAGGCTCCTCCGTGAAATCAGTTGCTCTTCGATTGGTGCAATCTGACAAAAGCAAGGCCACGGTGAGGGCCACAGAGAGAATTACCGGTCTTGCCATTGATGAATGTACGTAAAACCCCTAAAAAACAAAAGAGGCCTATGAAGGCCTCCTTTGAAAAACATTTAACTCCATTCCTAGTTAAAAATATAACGTAGGCCTAATTGCATTTGCCACCTCGACACAAGACCTAGGTCATCTCTAAATGAAGCTGTCAACGGCACCTTATTTGTTGCATCCAGATATGGATAAGTGAATTGAGGAACTTTGTTAAGGTCATAGCCTTGAAAGGTTAAAAGAGCGCTTCTGTTTGGCACTTTTAATACACCCCAATCTGAATTCAGCATGTTCCCAAGATTAAAAATATCCAGACTCAACTGAAGGGTGTTTCTTTTGCTACCCGTTTTGATATAAAAATCTTGTAAAAGCCGGAAATCTAACTGACCTCTCCATGGGTTAACGGCACCATTTCTTTCTGCATATAGACCTCTGCGGCTGCTCAAGTATTTATCTTGGTTGATATAAGCGTCCAGGTCAGCCCACTGCTGATCTTTCGTATAAATGGTCGCATCTGCGTTAGTAATATCCTTAAGGGCAATTGCACTCTGATCTTTTGGCACATAAATCAAATCGTTTCCTCCTCCACCTGAATTGTCTCCATTCATATCGCCTGAATACGTATATGAGTAACGTCCAGCAGGAGCTAGCTGATAGAAAAATCCAATAGTAGTAGCCATAAAGTTCAAATATTCCTTGCGGTAATTCACTGATGCAATAATTCTGTGCTGGGCCAAATTGCTGAAATAGCCTAATGAATTGTCATTGGGATTACCGGAAACTTGACGGTCCCTCCAAACTGATTGTGCAATAGAACCTCCATCGTTCACTGACTTCGCATCCGTATACGTGTAGGCAACCATGGCATCAAGGCCGTTTTTAAATGATTTTTTAAACTGTGCGGTCACGAAATAACTGTAACCATTGTCTGTATTTCTCATCAGGATAGCATCGGTAACTTTTGCATTAATCCTTGTTTTAGCCGTTGAATTGGTTGTCGCACTCGGAAATGATGTATAAAAAATGGGTCTGTTATCTGCGCCCGCGGCAGTATAGGATGCGATTGGCAAATTGACATTCTGGTGGTAAACGGCATTGAGATCTTTTGTGATTGCAAAATCAAAAGACCCGATCACCCCACCTGGCAATTTCTGATCAACTCCCAGATTGGTTCTCCAAACTTGCGGAAACTTGAAGTTATTGTCTGTAACTGCCAAATTGTAAGTGATCGCAGGGCTTGGATTATTAGCAGGCGCAACGGCAGCGGCTCCAACCGGACGATAGGTATTTACATCCGGGTTGAATACCAAACCCGCAGCTGTTGCATTCGCTGTAGAATAGAACTGAGAACCGAACAAAAGACCATTGTTACTAGCCTGATTGGAAATCCAGACATAAGGGACCCTTCCCGTAAAGACACCGGAACCTCCACGTACCTGGGTTGATCGGTCACCTTTAACATCCCAGTTAAATCCCAATCGGGGTGACCATAGTAATTGTGTTTTCTGAACCTGGTCAGTCAGAATTTGCCTATTTTCAGCAAAATAAAGTCCTGAGGCAGGAATATTGCGTTCTAAAGGCGTATTAATGGTTGGAATATCTGCCCTTAACCCAAAAGTCAAATTAAGTTTGCTACTGATCTCATACTTGTCCTGCGCATAAAATCCCAATTGATAAGCATCAACCTTTACAAGCGGGAATTCTCCAGTTGCATTAGCCGCATACCCCAATTGGTACTGTCGCATTTTACTCACCGTTCCTGCAGCACTTGAATAGAAATCAGCTAATGTGTTAAATTGATATGCTCCATAGAAAAACGGGTCAAATCCATTTTCAAAATGATAGAACTCATTGTAAGTACCGAGCGTGACCGTATGCTTATTTAAGAAGATGTCAAAATTGTCGGAAAGCTGGAAGACATTGGTGCTAAGAACGTTGAAAGCAGAAAAAGGCTCATACCCAAAGGAGGTTATGTTTTGGCCACTACCATTCCCAATGTCAACCGTTGGGAAAATTTTGCTGGAAGTAGGTGTCTCTCTGAAGTCTCTGAAAGCGGAATATCCGATTTGAAATTTATTTGCAAATTTATTTCCAATGGTAGTATTCAATTCAGCAATTACTGAATTCAAATTATTATTGATCCTGTAATATCCAGCCAAGAAAGGCAAGCCGAACTGGCTTGGATTTCTTCCAATGCCAAGCGCCCCGCTATTACTTGGCGGAACATCCCTGTAGGAGTTCAAATAATTATATTTAATCGAAAATTTATTGTTCTTATTAATGTTCCAGTCAAATTTTAAAGTACCCTTATCGCTGTTTTGCTTGAGTTTATAATTTTCATAAGGGCCTGCATTATATCCATAATTTTCAGACAAGTATTTTGAAAGACCGTCCAAGTCAGAGGCAAGCACCTGGGAAACAGTGGTCCCTGGTGTACCACGTGATGCCGTAAAAGTGGTACCCGGAACATCCTGTCTTTCCTGCTCGTAGTTGGCGAAAAAGAAAAGCTTATTCTTGATGATGGGGCCTCCTACGCGGAAACCAAAGTTGCTAAATTGAAAATCACTATACGGATTGCTTACGCCTGATATCTTGCTGCCAACATTATCTTGGCTACGAGAGAAATAATAAACCGAACCCGTTACGTCATTCGTTCCGCTGCGCGTAACCACGTTAATACCTGCTCCAGTAAAGCTTCCCTGGGTAACATCATAAGGTGCAATGTTTGTGGCAATCTGATCAACCGCATCAAGGCTGATAGGCTGAGCATTTGCCTGACCACCAACCGTGCCTGAAAGACCGAATGCATTATTGAATAATGCGCCATCCACCGTGATGTTATTATACCCGTCACTTCTTCCTCCAAAACTAAGACCGTTCGCCTGGGGTGTAAGTCTCACGTAATCATTAAAACTTCTGCTCAATGTAGGAAGCATGGTAATCTGCCTATTTGAAATATTGGTGACCGCACCTGTACGGTCTGAATTCATTACAGGATCTGCCACTGCAGTCACAACTACATCTGACAGTTGAGTACCTGTTTCAACAAGTTGAAAATCAATGTTTGTGGTACTTCCTAAGGCAAGAAAAATATCATTCTTGTCCTGATTCTCATATCCAACAAAGGAAACTGTCAGCG
>JAYWDP010000021.1:0-2733 GCA_043779775.1 Cyclobacteriaceae bacterium | reverse complement strand
GGTGATTGAACGGAACAAGACCGATCACTACGAATGGCCCGAGGTGAAGAGCATACGGCCGGTACCGTATTTCAATCTTTACACACTTAAACTGAAGGGAAGGAAAAAGCGTATCTACTTTTTACCACTGCACAATGTAGAGACGCTCTTTGGATTTTTTTCGCAAGAACCCAAGTTGGTTGAAGTATTGAGGAAGAAAGTAAAATAAATTTTTACTTCAGCACTCCCAATTCCCTTCCTACTTCTGTAAATGCCTGAATGGCCTGGTCCAGGTGCCTTTGCTCATGGGCAGCAGACAGTTGCACGCGAATGCGCGCCTGCCCTTTTGCCACCACCGGAAAAAAGAAACCGATGACGTAAATCCCTTTTTCCAATAAACGATCCGCAAACTGCTGCGCCAGGGGTGCTTCGTACAACATGATGGGCACGATGGGATGTTCGCCGGGTTTGATGTCAAAGCCTGCCTTGGTCATCTCTGTCCGGAAATATTTTGTGTTGTGCTCCAGTTTATCACGCAGTTCAGTAGTTGCAGAGAGCATATTAAAAACCTCGATCGAAGCGCCGGTGATGGAGGGGGCCAAGGTGTTGGAAAATAAATAAGGCCTCGACCGCTGCCGGAGCAATTCAATGATTTCCTTCCGACCGGATGTAAAACCTCCTGAAGCACCTCCCAACGCCTTGCCAAGCGTGCCGGTGATAATGTCCACACGGCTGGTAACCCCGCGATACTCGGGAACTCCTCTTCCTGTTTTTCCAAGAAACCCAGTGCTATGACACTCATCCGTCAGCACCAACGCTTCATAACGATCTGCAAGGTCACAGATTAAATCAAGTCTGGCTATAGTTCCATCCATAGAGAAGGCGCCGTCGGTAGCAATTACTATTTGCTTCGCTCCCGCTTTCTTTGCATCGTCGAGTTGCGTTTGGAGGTCACCCATATCGTTGTGCTTGTACCGGTAACGCCTGGCTTTGCACAAACGCACACCATCAATAATCGATGCATGGTTGAGCTCATCAGAAATAATGGCATCGTCAGCACCCAGGAGAGGCTCAAATACGCCACCATTGGCATCAAAAGCGGCTGCATATAAAATGGTATCTTCTGTGTTGAGAAATTCTGAAATCTTTTTTTCAAGTTCCTTGTGTATATCCTGCGTACCACAAATAAATCTTACACTGGACATGCCAAAGCCATGGGTGTCGATGGCGCGCTTGGCGGCCTCAACAACGCGGGGATGCGAAGAAAGTCCCAAGTAATTATTCGCGCAAAAGTTTATGACCGTCTTGCCATCTGAGGTTTTGATTTCGGCGCCTTGTGGTGTAACGATAATCCGTTCTTTTTTGTAGAGTCCCGCTTCGCGAATACTTTGAAGTTCCTTTTCTAAAACCGGCTGAAGTTTCTTATACATATTGAGTTCATTTTCGAATGATGACCCAGGAGGGTGGTGATGGGCGTTCCTCCTCCTGCCGGGGACAAATCTAACGGGGCTAAAGGTAAATCTGAAATTTTGATAACTTTCGGTAACCAGTGTCTGAGGCATGCAGGGTGCCGCTGACCTTTTTTATGAAAAAAACTACCATTCTACTCATTGGTGCCGGTGGTCAACTGGGCAGCGAACTCACCCAGGGCCTGTGGAAAATTTATGGACAAGACAATGTGATCTCTTCCGACATCAAAGATGCAACAGGTATCCTGAAAGAAGGGCGCTATGAGAAGTTTGACGTCATGCAGCGCGACAAACTGTTTGATATTCTAAAAAGAAATGACATCACCCAGGTCTACCACCTGGCAGCGCTACTATCCGCGACTGGCGAAAAGGACCCGCGTTGGGCCTGGAAGCTTAACATGGACAGTCTGCTATTCGTATTGGAAGCGGCACTCGAATTAAAACTCCAAAAAATTTACTGGCCAAGTTCCATTGCCGCCTTTGGGCCTACGACGCCAAAACAAAATACACCACAAGACACCATTATGGATCCTTCTACTGTGTATGGCATTACAAAATTGGCGGGTGAATTATGGTGCGAGTATTATTTCCGACGCTATGGGGTTGACGTCCGCAGTCTGCGTTACCCCGGTCTAATCGGTTGGAAAA
Source organism: Cyclobacteriaceae bacterium (assembly GCA_043779775.1). Lineage (GTDB taxonomy): Bacteria > Bacteroidota > Bacteroidia > Cytophagales > Cyclobacteriaceae > ELB16-189. The sequence continues at coordinate 637 of JAYWDP010000021.1, read as the reverse complement.
CGGCCCCCGGCGGAGGCACAACCGACTATGCAGTAGATATCTATTTCAAGGCCCTCCAGGAAAAAAAATATGAATGCTTCCTCTCTGCCGACACCTATTTACCGATGATGTACATGGAGGATGCTGTAAAGGCCACCCTCGACCTCATGGAAGCTTCTGCAGAAAAGGTTAAAGTGCGGACCAGCTATAATATTTCTTCCATGAGCTTTTGCCCCGCGCAGATTGCCGCCACTATTAAAAACCATATCCCTGAGTTTTCAATCACCTACCAACCCGACTTCCGGCAGGCCATCGCAGACTCCTGGCCCAAAAGTATTGATGACACTGCCGCACGTACAGACTGGGGATGGAAACATCAATATGGGTTGGAAGAGATGACATCAGATATTTTAAAAAATTTAACCAAGGAATCGTTAATCCCAACGCAATAATCTGATCAGATAATCAGAACTTTTTAACTTAAACACTTAAGCACTTTAACACTTTAATAAGTCCGATTGAGCAAAATTAGAAAACTCGCAGGAGAAACAGCATTGTACGGCTTGGGAAGTATTCTTCCGAGAATGTTAAATTTTCTGCTGGTTCCCCTTCATACCATTGATCTCTTTTCCCGCGCCGAATATGGAGTTATCACCAA
>JAYWDP010000020.1:0-7965 GCA_043779775.1 Cyclobacteriaceae bacterium | reverse complement strand
TGCCTTGCTCAAAGATGAGGTGATCCAGTCGTATGGTCTCTCCCTTGCGTGTCAGGCTGATGTCCCGAATTACTGTGTTGGCGGCGTCAATGTCTTTGGGATCAACAATGGCAGTGCCGGTGATGTAGCCTTCCGCATCCGCGGTGATCTGATATTTTGAAGATCCAAAAATCGGGAAGGAAAATGTGCTGTCATTGAAACGGCCAGTGATACTACCGGTAGGAATGCTTTTGTAAAATATCCTTGCCTTCACTCCTTTCCTGGTAATGGCATCTATCACCTTGCCCTGGGCAATAATTTCCTTTTGTTGTGCGAATGTCTGGTGCACAAGAAAAAAAATAAACAGCGCCAAGTATTTCCTCATAACTCCAATCTTTTATTTGAGCAACCTCAACCCTTCCAGGGCAGAGGCATCATTCGGCGAAAGCAATAATACCTTGTTGAACAGTACGCTGGCTTCCCTGGTTTTTTCCAATTGATAGTTTGACCATGCAAACATAATCAATGCATCGTACCCAAACGGGTAAAGATTGACCACCTTCTCAAAAAAGCGGTAGGCACCCGCATAATTCTTTTTGTTGTATTCAATGAGCCCCATGCGATAGTTGACGGTGGTGTTCTGAGGGTCGATCTCAAGGATCTTTTTATATTGACTGATTACCTGCTCCCAATTATTAATAACGGATGCCGGATAAACGAGTCCCAGCTTTGCCTCGATGGAATAGGGCATCAGGGCAATCGCCTTCTGATAGTACCCGATCGACTCGGTGTACAACTTATTCTCATAGTTCAACCAGCCCAGACGAAGATTGATTTCATAGGACTTCTCGTCATAGATTGATTTGAGTCCTCCAATGGCTTTTGCGAAATCCCCGGCATACTCCAGTTCATAGCTGCTGGCAAATGCCTTTTGGTTTTTTTCGTTTTGTGATTGCGCCCCAAGAGCGCAAAGCATGAGTAAAATAGTAATCAACATTTTATTTTTCATAGTCATTAATTTCAAGTTTATTTTTTTGGTCACTAAGGGCACTAAGTACCACAAAGGACACAACGAATTCGTAGTTAATCGTACTGAATATGAATTCGGCATTTCCATTGTGTCCTTTGTGCCTCGTAGTGAACGTGGTGACCTTGCTTTCATAGTTGGCTACCAATTTGAATCACGGTATAATTTTAAGTCCAAGAATAAATGTTGAGTAGCTGAAGGTATCCGCGGCGGTCTTTTTATTTTCAAGCATGTAGATGCCATACATACTCACATGACGATTAAAAGAAACCTCTACAATACCCGACCAGCGCGAAGTTGTCAATTCGGGTGAATTGTTTACAAAATATCCGTTTCGTTCGATGAGGTTCGCATTTTTATTGGTAAAGTATAAAGCCTGCAGGGTCAACCGGCTGGTGGGCTTAAACGAAACGTAGGAGTTCAAAGCAAAGGTGCCTCCATATTTTTGCTCCCAATGGTAATAGGCAATGCTTCCCAGGTAAAAATTGTTGCTGCCTGACGGATAAACAGTAAGCGTGAACTGTTGAATATATTGGTTAGTTCCCTCCACATTGGAAATCATGCTAGCATAGGCAACATCGGCAAAAGAAAATCTTTTCGTGATGGCCAGCGACCCAACTACCGAAGAGGAGGAGACGGTAATGTTGCTGGATCTGGGAGGCTTACCTTGGCCTCCCTGTAAGGAGATGGTTGAGTCCAGCTTCTGACCTACCAGGTGAAACGCTGGCGACAGCGACCAGCCCTTTGCCAGTGGAATATTGGCTGTGATGTAATACTGGTGTTGAGAAAATGGTCCTTGGCTCAGATTCTGACCATAATAGGTATAGATGTGCGATACGGAGAATTTTTTGCCGACCGAGTGATTCAGCCCGGCCTGGAAATAAAATGCATTGGTGTAAAGATCGCTGCGGCTGGAAATTTTAGGACCCATTTCAGCATACAACAAATTGACACCTATCATCTTATCAACACCCAACTTGCTTCGCAGCGGCTCGGCTATTATAGACGCATATTTCTTTGACTCATCAAACTGCCCGGCAAACAAAAGACTGTAATAATAGTATTCCTGTGCGACTGCATCTTCAGAATTAAATTCCAAGGCCTTTTCAAAATGTTGAATCGCCTGGCGATAATGGCCTTGCTCATACCAGGCTATTCCAATCCTTAGTCTCAAATAAAAATAATCGATATGATTGTCCAGTGACATTTGACCTAATTGAATTAAGGCTCCCCAATTTTTGTCCAATAGCAATTGATAGGACTTTTCTTCCACTTCCTTTGAGTTAAGCGTTTCCTGTGCCTGGCATACCAGGGCAAGTATCCAAAAAAGGATTATCCCTGATATTCTGCGATCAAACATAATTTCTCCTCCATAACCTTAAAAGTGAAAATCGCATTGTCTTTTAATATCAATTCAAAATTGGTCTTTCGGATTTCTTGCTTACCACGCAGTGCCCGCGCGGACGAAACAAGCTTTATCATTGAAGGTTCCTGGACATCATTTGCCTCCTCACAGCAGATTTGAAAAGCGGCTGTTAAATAAAGATGAAATGGCGCTAATATATCCTGCAGAAATTTTTGTGGACCGCGATAAAAATTATCCAGGGGCAGACTTTCATCGATGACAAGTCCGGGATAATATCCCAACAACACCTTGTGCATTCCCAAATAAAAATAAAACAACAATGACTCCTGGCTTCCTTTGAAGTCAAGGAAATAATGCAGCGTATCATTATTGGTAAACCAGGCACAGGAGCCTGTAGTGCGACAGAAGATGTAAGACTGATTGTGGGCATCCACGCAAACTTCCCATTCCACTAATTCGAGTTCATTCCCCCTTCCCGTAACCTTAAACTTCATTTTCATTCCCGGAATAAAACGAAAGGATTCCTTTAGCAAGGGAGTTATCGTGGGCCGTGAGATGGCCTGACCCTCTTCGGGAACATCAAAAGAATGGAACTGGTATTTTCCCGCGAGGTGGGAAATGAAATAGCTGATAGGATAGTTAAATGTCTTCGCCCCGACATGAGGAACGGTCTGCAACTGGAAATGAATGTGGGGTTCAGGAGAACGGCCCGAATTGCCACACACGGCCAGGACTTCTCCTTTGGCAACAGAATCACCCTCGTTCACCTTGAGGCTACCAGCCTTGAGATGACTGAGTTTGCTGAACAAGTAATCACCGTGCTTGATGACAAGCGTATTCCCCCAGTTTTCCTTCAGATTCACATCTCCCACCGCGTTGTCCTCTACCCCATCCACGCACGTGACAACCTGTCCGGCCGCAGGCGCCAGTACGGGCAATCCATAACAATAAAAATCATTCACCGTTTTTCCCGGCCACTTAAAAGTCTTGTCCATGTCATCTTTCACCACGAAATCCAGGGCGAAGCGCCAATCTTCCTTGTGCGTCAGGTTGCCGGCATGTCCTTGTGAAACATGCCAGGTGCCAAAGAAGGGCAACTGAATATGAAAATAGGTATCATTTTTAAATCGCTCCCTCCTGTTGTGATGGGCATAAAAATTTCTCTCAGGAATAAATTCCTGAAATTCGGTCAGCTCAAGATTTCTTGATTCCAACCTCTGGCGCAACACCGAGACCATAAGGATGACGATAATAGAAAAGGGTATGGAGTATACCGGTAACTGAAACCCCACCAAGATGCGGCTCAAAGCGCTCATGAGTAAACTCACGAGCGGCATGGTCAACACCACGAGCATATAGGATTTGGGAGATGGGATCATAAAGAAACCACCCAGCGCAATGGCTGTGAGAATAAAATTAAAACCGATGTAGCTGTACTCCAGCTCGGGAAGGATGCCCTGAACAAAATAACAAAACAGGTAGCCCGTGTAAAAACCAATCAGTGAAAGAGAAAATGCAATGCGCGAATAAATCAATAAACCGACTGCTACAAGAAAACCGGAAATAAAATTGTATTGAAAAATAATGGCTCCCAGGGATTTGAAATACAAATCAATGGAAAATGGCAAATGGATGGTATTCAGTTTTTGATTTAAATTCACCAGGAAGGCACCTCCATAACTCCATAACTCGTTGATCGAGTACACGCCGCGTTCACTTATTTGCAGGACTTCAAAGCTACGAGTGCTCAGCAAAATGATCCACGCACCGAGGATAAATGGAATGCTCAGGTAGGGCAATTTATAGGCTGCCAGCAACGTTCCCAGCCATACGGTCACAAACAAAGTGAGGATACTGCCAAAGAAAAGAATCATAAGCAACGCCAGGTTGATCTGGTAGAATATGCCGATCACAAATCCAACCATCAGGCTATTGTATCCATAGCCGCCACCCCGGATGAAAACGTCATTCAGTCCCATGCCTTTCGCAAAAAACACGGTAATCAGCAGTGACAACAAACCGCAGAATCCAACGACCGGATCAGCAAACGAGGCGATCAAAAGAAGAATCGAAAAGCTTTTGGAAATAGAAAAGAAAACCTGGCCATAGCTGTTCAGAACGCTATCGCGGTAAAATAACATTAATTCAGACCATTTTGAGGATGCCATCTAGAGCTTGAATTCTTTCAGGTAAGCAGGGAGAACTTCTTCACTTTCAATGCTTTTCAATGTCTCACGCTTGCGGATTAAATGGGGTTTTTCCTTTTCATCAATCATCACCACCGCCGGACGCATTGAGATGAACTGCATCCACTGGGTCATATTATAGGCACCCACGTTGTGGACAACCACCTGGTCATCCCTCTTCAAAGGAGGCAGCGTTATGTTGGCACGTATTACGTCAATATTCATACAGAGTGGCCCGTACAATACAGCATCTTCCGTATGCTGGCTGAAATCCTGCGCCGGACTGATTTTATGATCATACCAGAAGGCGGTGAATAAGATATTTACACCAAAATCCAGGATGGTGGCCCTCCGTCCATCGCTCAATCGCTTATTGGAAATGACTGAGCCCAATAAATACCCGGCATCATCGATAAGTGCCCTCCCCGTTTCAAGCACCAGCATGGGAAGTTCGTCAGTAACAAAGCCGGCATTGAGAACAGCCGTACATATTGCTTCGGCGAATTGATCAAATGAGAGAGAAGTATCAGTTCCCTGCAGGTAAGAGCCTTTTAGCGTGTTACGGGAAGCAAATCCGCCGCCCATGTCAATGTATCCAATTGATTTTTTGAACTTCTTCTTAATATTCAAGGCAAGATCACTCAGTTTGGTAGCCGCAAGACCATAGGCACTGGGGGCCAGCATAAAGGTACCGATATGGCAATGCAATCCCACTAGGTCCATCTTGTCGTTCAACATGATTTTATTGATTGCATCCCACGCCTGTCCATTTTCATAATTAAATCCAAAACGGTCCCAGATCGGATAGACGCCAGTGTCCATGTTGACCCGGATTGCCACCCTCGGCCTTTTCTTTAACTCTTCAGCAAGTTCTTTAATCAGATAGAGTTCGTCCAGGTGATCGATGTGAATCATTGAATTATTCCGGATGGCAGCCCGCAAGTCCTTTTCACTTTTATCGGGGCCATTGAAAATTATCTTGTTGCCGGGAACTTTGTTATTGATTGCCTTTTCATACTCAAACCCGGATACCACCTCAGCCCAAGATCCTTCCTGATGAAAAACATTGCATACGGCATTGATGTAATTGGTTTTATAGGACCAGGCGAATTGCACTTTCGGATAACGGGTCTTGAAAGCCCGTGAGGCGTCGTGATAGATCTGGCGGATGGTCTTTTCAGAAATAACAAACAGCGGAGATCCATACACTTTGATTAAATCACTCACTGAATTTCCATCAATACTTTTTACGGGTGTATATTCAGTTTTCGTTCCAAATTTATTCATAACGCCGGTATTCAATCGCTGAATGATCGGGCGTTCGTATTGCAGTTTCTTCATAAACGATTTTATAATTCTCCCTGTGTCGATATTTTTTCAAACTCCTTTAGCCCTACGATCATGTCATAGGAATAGCGGATAAACATTTTCCCCACCTCATAGGATGAAAAAGCTTTAACCCTCTGGCCCAATGCCATTTTCACGAGTGCTTCAGGATGATTCTGCCCGCAGCCTACCGCCAGGTAAATCCAGGCAGGAAAGCGGGGATTAATCTCCAGCAAATAATAATCACCTTTTGAAGTCATGATCACTTCCATCTCCAGTCCGCCCCTCCATTTGGTACCCTTTATCATTTTCCTGGCCATCGATAACAGTTTTTTGTCGTCGATGGAGATTCCCGCCCAGGCTTTGCCCTTGTCGGTAATATATTGCTTGCGCATGGGCACCGCTCCAATCATATTGCCTTTCCCATCTCCCAAAGCCGTAATGTTCACTTCTGCGCCCTGCACAAATTCCTGAATAATGATGGGGAGACCCCACTTTACGCTGATCTTGTTGAAATAATTCTGGGCTTGGTCCGCCGAATAAGCAATGGAAGCATCATAAAATTTTCCCTTCACTACCAGCGGATAAGAAAATTGCTTTCCTAAAGCGGCAATTTCCGAAGCGCTGAAAATCATCTTGCTGAAAGGAACTTTGATTTTATATTTTTTCCCAAATTCATTCAAGACTGCCTTATGACGTTCCTCAAATTGCTTGAGGGTTGGCAGAAATGCACGAATGCCCATTTTCTTAAGAGGGTCCACGAGATTGATAAAACTAAAAAGCTCGGCATCAAAGTTGGGTATGATAATGTTCAATTTCTCCCTGGAGTGAATATACCGGATACGGTCCATGAGGATGCTCATCCCTGCAGATGGCAGCGGGATCTGATAGGTCTTGTCGACAAGATCGTGCATGTAAATCCCGGGCTCCAGGGTATCATAGGATAGCCCGATGATACGCACATCAAATACCTTGCTCTCGCGCAAAGCCCGTATCACTGATATTCCGGGTCCCGGGCTGTCGATGGCATTCAGACTGGTGACAGCAATGTTGATTTTTTGCTTTTTCATTTATCTTCGGTCAACTGAAATTTGCTCAGTGTGCTGATGAAGTCGTAGAAGTCATTTTCAAAACTGGCTTCATCCACTTCATACTTTTTGCAAATCAATTTCTTTATTTCCAGATCATTGAGACCATCCTTGAGGTGCCGAACGATTTCAAGACCGATGGGATTCGTGGAGAAAGAATCACCCGAAGAGGGATTAAAGACAAATCCAGAATCACTCAATGCCAGGTTTCTTTTGATTTTCATTGATAGAATCATTTGATATAATTTATTTTTCTTGTCACCTTTCTTTAGACATTAAATCCCGCGTAAAGTGACATATTAATTTTAGAATGTCGACGAATCGGCTTGAACTGTATATCCATCAACATTACGCTGAATCTGGTTCCCATCTGTTGTCTGCGCTAAATTATCCGGAAAGCGACGGAAACCGCGAGAATGTCGATGGAGGGGGAAAGAGTGTAGATTAAGAAGCCTTAATAAATAGCCACCAAGACGCTAAGGCACAAAGAAATCACTAAACTGTTTGTGCGTTGTAGGGATTTAATAAATCTGGGTTGTTGGTCGAGATTTGCAATCTCGGCCAGCTTACAACCAGCTTACAACTCCAGCTCCCATCCGTTGGTGTTCTGCTTGCCTCAATTATAAAACAGGTCTTGGCTTGCCGCTAACATTTTGTTGGTGGCTGTGTGGCCTTCTCCTCACTTCATTCGTAACCTTGTCTTCATCTTCCGTTAACGTCACATGACTATTTTTTTTAATTTATGTCAACTGAATAAAGTGTGTTAAAATTGTCTGCGTTACTTGTAAATAATATTTTGTCACCCGATGCAGAGTCATAATTAGTTTAGACCCAAGGCCATTTCATTGTCTCATTTGTCTAACGTTACTCATTTCTTCAAAGCCCAAATTGTTACGAAGCCGTTCACTTGTCCTCGTGGAAAATATTTTTTAGTAGAGTGTCACCCGTTAGATGACTTTTTTTGTCCGGCCACATTGCCACCAACGGCTATGT
>JAYWDP010000019.1:0-7984 GCA_043779775.1 Cyclobacteriaceae bacterium | reverse complement strand
CAATGCTAGGTAATTATCGGAATATTTGCGGAGGCGCTGTCCATATAATACAATTAACCACGGAGACGAGATGACGCAAAGGAATACATAATTATTTCATTATTTTCTCAGCGCCTGCGTCTCTGCGGTTAAAACTAATTTTTATATTCTCTCGGGCACTGTGATTCTCAAAAATCCCATCGACTTCTAAGCGCATCAGCAAACCTGATTGATCACTTCAGTGTGCGGGAAAGATTTTCAATTAACTCATCCACCTGGTGTTGGTCGTCCTGGGTAGAGAGGCGTTTATACGATAAGAGTGCCTGGATGGCTTCCTCAATTTCTTTATTCATTGCCAGGGTTAGACCCAGATTGAAATAGCTGTTGGGAAATTCCGGTTCAATGCCGATGGACATCTCATAGTGGACTTTCGCCAACGGTAAATTGCCCAATTCAGCATATAGGTTGGCAAGATTATAATGGGCTTCAAAATGACGTGGATCTTCTTTCAGGGCAAGGGTAAAGCAATCAACGGCCTTGCTGTAGTTCCGCAATTTGGATTCGATGATTCCCAGGTTGCAATAAGCATCTTGTATGCTGTCACGCTCCAGGATGGCTTTCTGGTAATGTCCCCTGGCCCGGTCATCATCTTGCTCGTCGAGCATCAAGGCTTCTTCAAAGGTGCTGAGTTGGTTGAGTTTTACAAGTTTACCGCCAAGGAACAGATTAAGTTGACCTGGTTTTTCAGGAGGAACCTCGCGCTTTTTGCGAACAGGCTTGAAGCCAAACTTCTCCGGAGTCTGAATAGGAAACTTCACTACTTTAGCCATGGCGCAAAGATAAACCTATTTCAGATAAAAATCCGTTAACGAGCTTCGATCAACTGGCCTTGCGCTTGACTTTGGACTCCTTCAGAGATTTCTTCTTCTCCTTTGCTGCCGCACCCTTGGCTTTCTCCATGGGCTTCTTTGACTTTTCGATACTGGCCTTCAAAGCTGTCATGATGTCAACAACCGGTGTCTCTTCTTCAGCAATGGTTACGATTTCTTTGCCATCAATCTTGGCTTGAATCATTCCCCGCAAGGCATCCTGATAATTGTCTTTCATTTCGATATCAACAAACTGCCTTGACATGGAGTCAACCAGCATCTTAGCCATCTTTATTTGTTCTTTGTCAACTTTAACATCTTCAATGAGTTGTGGTACCTCACCTATACTCCTAACTTCATTCGGGTAGCGGAGTTTATAAAGCAAAATCCCATTCTGCTCAGGGGTTAAAAGCACGACTGTTTCGCGGTCGCGGAGCACTACCCTTCCCACACCCACCCGGCCACTCTCTTTCAAAGTCTTGGCTAATAATGCATAGGTCTTAGCCGCTATGTCTCCGTCGGGACCAATGAAATAAGGGGCATCAAATAAGGTCGGGTGAACTTCATTAGTTTTTACAAACCCTTCAATGTCGATGACTTTGGTACTCTTAAGTCTGACCTTGGAGAAATCTTCATCATCGATGATAACAAACTGTCCTGGCTCATACTGATAACCTTTCACAATGTCTTCCTGCTTGAGGGTCTGCCCAGTTACTTTGTCTTTCTTTTCATAGCTCACAGGGTTATGACCTTCCTTTGAAAGGAGGTTAAAACTGATTGTCTGGCCTGAATCAATGGCATTGTAAACCCGTATGGGAATGGTTACCAACGAGAAGCGGATGTGTCCTTTCCAGATAGCTCTCATACAAAAAATGTTAGTTAGACTAAAAAATTAGAACTAGGATACTAAAGTATTGGTAATGAGCGATTTTTCAAAATCAATCAACAACAGGCACGTGTCCATCTCTCTGATTAATGCTTCGTGCTGGAATCGATCCTGAGTTTCTTTATCATTTCCGTGCTCATCGATTCTGAATAGACACCGTAAGCATCGACTAATAAGCCTTTCACGCCGCTTGTTGAACTGATCGCAAAAAGTATCTCGCTGTCATCCGGGCTTGTCATACCTTCAAAGCGGTGCACCTCATCTACATGAAATTCTTCCGGTTTCAGGCGCATATCCAGGGACGGACATTCAATCCATTCGTGATGCAGGTTGAAATCCTCAGAATAGCCTTGCGCTTTTAAGGACTTCATTGCCTCTGTCAGCGTAGTATAGGTCGTCATATCGATCAATTGTTCAGGAATTTATGAAGAAATAATAAGTATTTTAGAGCGTTTATACTCCAATGAGGCATCTTATTATAATCTGTATTCTGTTAATACTGGGTTCCTGCAATGGCACTGGTAAAGCCGGCCATACCGTTAAGGTCATAAAGCCCATCAATCACAAGGGCTATTACAAAGACAGCCGCTGGCACAAGAAACTACAATACGGACGCATCCGAATCCGTTGGTTTGAAAAACAGGGAGTGAAAACCGTAAAGATGAAAGGGTGATATTCTAATGTTAAGTGTTAAATGCTAAATGCAAAATAGGGAACTTTGCATTCCATTTAACACTTAGCATTTAACATTTCACTGAATTCCTTTCAAAGCGAGCTCCACATTCCTTCTGAGAAATATCTTCAAGGAACTGATCTGACTTATATGACTAGTGACTACTGAACCATAAAATACGGTAGTCAACAGGTTGGTCACATCGCGTGTTGAGGTCGCTTTGGTAATCTCCTTTTTGAAAATAGCCTCGAGGGCAAATTTTTCAAACATCTGGTCGATGGATTGTATGTCAATGGATTGGATATCCGATATTGAAGGAAATAGAAGTTTCTTTTCTTCAGCCTTCACAGGGAATGGTTTGGGGGGCCGCTTGGGGTTGCCCAGGTAAGCGATCAGGCTTGAAATGATACCGGGATGAGAATCCATGTCATCTCCTAGTTTATCAAACAGGTAAAATACACCTTGCAGGCCCTCTTTGGGCTTTTCTTTCAGCTCAACCAGACGGCGAAGGCACCATATTCTGAAGAAATAGGACAAAATATCTTCTTTGGTGGGGAAGTATTTGAAAAGTGTGACTTTCGAGATCTTCACTTTATCACAGATATCCTCCACATACAGGTCATCAAAGGGCTTTTTGCCGATCAACTTCAGTGTTTGTTCCAACACCGCCAGTTTAAGGCGTGCGGCTTTTTCTTTTCTGAGGCTCATGTTCTAGTTTGTCGCGGAAATAATACATTTAACACCAAATAGCCTAAACAAATTCCATGAAGCGTCTATCCATTCTTTTACTGACGGCATTCGTTACACAGTCACTCACTTTAAATCCTGCGGCTGATGTCACTGGTCTTCTCTCAGACACCGCCATGGTGGTATCGGCACATCCGCTCGCTTCACAAGTGGGAGTTGATATTATGAAAAAAGGCGGGAATGCCGTGGATGCCGTCGTTGCGGTGCAATTGGCATTGGCTGTAGTCTTCCCTGCTGCCGGCAATATTGGAGGTGGCGGTTTCATGGTGTTAAGATTGGCTGGTGGATCCACCGACGCATTGGACTACCGCGAAAAAGCCCCTGCGCTCGCCAGCACCAATATGTATTTGGATAAGTCCGGAAATGTAGTTGCAGGGTTGAGTTCCTTTGGACATCTCGCTTCGGGTGTTCCGGGCTCTGTAGATGGAATGGCGGAAGCTCATAAGAAGTACGGAAAATTGCCGTGGAAGGATTTGGTACAACCTGCCGTGGATCTCGCGCTGAAAGGATTTAGCCTTACCAACCGGGAAGCTAAAAACCTGAACGACCTCCAGAGTGCGCTGATAAAATACAATACGGTGCAACCCACTTTCTTACTTCGTCACTGGAAATCCGGTGACTCTATCCGCTGGACGGACCTCGGCCATACATTGGAAAGGATTCGCGATCAGGGCAGAGATGGATTTTATACGGGGAAGACATCTGAAGATATTGTAGCTGAGATGAAGCGGGGAAAGGGGCTCATCAGCCTGGAAGACCTGAAGAAATATAAGTCCGAATGGCGCAAGCCAATTTTCTCAAACTATAAATCTTATAAAGTTATTACTATGCCACCTCCGTCCTCCGGAGGAATTTGTCTGGCACAACTGCTCAAATCGGTGGAGCCGTATCCGATAAAGAAATGGGGGCATAATTCAGCCAAAACCTTACATCTGCTGACAGAAGCTGAACGATGGGTGTATGCCGACCGTTCGAAATATTTAGGCGATCCTGATTTTTTTAAGGTCCCGGTATCTGAACTGCTGGACTCAAACTACATAAAGAAAAGAATGAATATTTATCATGAGGACACGGCTACACCAAGCAGAGAAGTAAACCCCGGAACGATCAAAGGATATGAGTCGGTAGAAACAACCCACATCTCCATTGTAGATCCTGCCGGCAACGCGGTGTCAGTCACCACTACCCTCAACGAATGGTTTGGAAGCAGGGTGGTGGTAAATGGTTCAGGGTTTTTTCTCAATGACGAGATGGATGATTTCAGCGCCAAGCCGGGAAGTCCCAATATGTATGGCTTGTTGGGTGGAGAGAGTAACAAAATCGAACCCGCGAAGAGAATGCTAAGTGCCATGACGCCAACAATCGTGGAAAAAGATCACAAACTATTTATGGTCCTCGGTTCACCGGGTGGGGCCCGAATCATCACCGCCGTTTTTCAAGTTTTCCTGAATGTAGTGGAGTACGACATGGGAATGCAAGACGCAGTAAATGCCAGACGGGTCCACGCGCAGTGGCTGCCCGATGCGGTATTTCCTGAAAAGGGGGCACTAAAATATTCCGACAGTCTCTCACTGGCAAACATGGGGCATTCCATTAAATCACTAAAAGTATTAGGTACCAACGGCATCGGAAGAGTGGATGCAATCCTCGTAACAAAGTCAGGCAAGCTGGAAGGCGGAGCAGACTACTCGCGGGGAGATAATGCGGCGAGGGGGTATTGAGTACTTAGTTTCAAGTTCCGGGTTCCGAGTTCTAAATTGTGGGTGTTGCTCAATCGGGTCAACCTGAGAATGCCATCACCCTGGGGTTATACCTGTTGTTAATGTCCAGCATCAGTCTTTTACAATCGTAAACTCCACTCTCCGATTCAATCTCCTGGTTTCTTCAGTATCATTAGCTGCAATGGGTTTGGATCCACCATAACCTCTTCCGGTGATTCGCTTGGTGCTGATTCCTTTTGAAACGAGATATCCTTTCACTCTCTCCACCCTTTTTTGAGACAGGCGTTGGTTGTGCTCCGGATTGCCGCGGTTGTCGGTATGTCCGGTTAGTTGGATTTCAATTTTGGGGTTGACTTTCAAAAATGAAACGACCAGGTCCAATTCATCATTGGACTCTGGAAGAAGGTTGTAAGTGCTTTGCTGAAAGAGCACACTTTTCAAATTTACCGTAGCCCCGATTTCTATGGGTTGCAGTTTAAAATTCATCTCCAGCGACTTCATCTCATAGGTGCGTACATCCAGCTTTTCAAAATTCCCTACATACCCGCTCGCCTCCACCGTCACAGAGTATTCATTCACTGATGGAATTTTTATGGCAAATCGCCCATCGGCGGCAGCTACCGTTGTAAAAAGGGAGTCAGAATGAAATGTCAGGGAGGCACGTATTGGTTTTCCGGACTTGGAATCAGTCACCTTACCAAAGACCCTGAAAATCTTCTCTTCGCCGGTAATCGGTTTGTCGCGCTTGATCTCAATCATTTTTACAATTGTATCGGGCCGTTGGGCAATAAGAGAATCCTTTAAGTCAATGGGTGGTTTATAATATTTGATGTCTCCGTAGCCATCGCTATTCAGCGTACTGGTAAACAGCGCAAATTTTTGTTCAGGATACGTGCGGTAAAAAAGCTCACGCCCCTCGGAGTTCACATTGGCGCCCATGTTGACCGGGACCGACCAATTCGTCCAGGAATCATCCAATCGCTCCGAATAATAGATATCGAAGCTCCCATAACCTTTGCGTCCATTCGAAGCAAAATATAAGAATCTGCCATCAGCGCTTAAACTGGGACTTAGTTCCTGAAAAGTTGTATTGATTTTTTTCCCCAGGTTTTTGGGCTCCGACCATTTCCCCGACTGCAGCAAGGAGATATAAATATCTTCTGCTCCGAGGGTACTGTAGGAGTCGGCAGAGAAAAGCAAAACTTCAAAAGTGGTAGATATGGTTGCCAGGGTTTGGGCAGAGCGGTTTAGAAAATACGGGATGTTAATATTTTCAGGAAAGGACCATCCATCGGCAGTCTTTAATGACACGGCTATCCCCTGCGAAGCAGGAATAGATTGATTGATGCTGTAATGACTGGCAAGGATCATCCGGTCGCCGGCATGTGTAAATCCAGCTACTGCATTGTACCTGGCGTCATTGATATTTTTCCCTCCGTGTAAAGGATTAGACCACTCCTCTCCTGTCCACACAGCATACCAGATATCACCGGGGTCTTTCTTTCCGCCCACATTATCCGGGTGGTTGGCGACCGTCCAGTAGAGAACTTTCCCATCGGGACTTATCACCGGTGATTGTTCATCGTAAGGAGAGTTGACGTGGCTAAAGGATTTTTGAGAAAGGGATTGGGCCATAGAGGTCTGAACGCTGACCAGCATGAGCACCGTCAGCAAAAGATAAATAGGGAACGATGAAACCGACGGGCGGAAAGTAAAAGAATCCATATTAATAATACTATTGAATTTGAGCGAAAGTTACGTTTGTGAAAATCAATTTCCTTTAACTTTCTTTTTCATCGGAAACTCAAATCCCATCCTCACAATCAACCGATCAGGATAAGGTGTCTGGTCATAGTTACTCCAGATACGGTACAAGGTTTGCACATTGCCTCCAATGCTTTTAAAAACCTGAAAATCCTTTTTGAAACCAGTTGCCACATTCCATTCCCAATGTCTGCGACCTGTATCAGTTGGTCCTCCGCCAGGGTTTTGTTGTGGAAACATCGCATTGATGTATTCCACATCGGCCCTGACCCAAAATC
Source organism: Cyclobacteriaceae bacterium (assembly GCA_043779775.1). Classification (GTDB taxonomy): domain Bacteria; phylum Bacteroidota; class Bacteroidia; order Cytophagales; family Cyclobacteriaceae; genus ELB16-189. Next base: position 1,067 of record JAYWDP010000019.1, on the reverse strand, counting down.
CTTTCTTCAGTTTGAATTCTCCGAAAGTACGCACACCATACACCGGATTGCCATGACTCAGATGCCAATTTGCTACATAGATCCTGTCCACCCATCCGGCTCCTGCAATAATTCTTCCTGACAGACGATAAGTCAGGGATGGGTTAAAGTCCATGGTGAAGTCCTTGCTACTGATAAACTGCATAGTAACTCCTGGAATGATGCGCTCTATGAAAGGTTTGCCGTGCATTGTATTGGGACGGCGCTTCAGCGTGTCTTTGAGACTTGACAACTCAGAATACTTCATTTTGAGAGAAGTCATTTTGTTCATGGCCTGCTGGAGTATTTGCTCCTTTCCGGCAAAGTGATTGACAGCCTCCTTTTGAATCTCCTGTTTGCCAAGGGCTTTCAATGCATCGGCATCTTTGGCCTGGCTCATTATGCCCTGGTATTTGGAAAGTTCCGCTTGATTTTGGTTGAGCCCCTTCAGTTCATTTAATTTCAGCGCTTGCTTTTCGGCATCTTTTGAAAGTTGATTCAGGCTCTCCGGATTACCAGATGAGATATTTTTTAAATCCTTTGAATAACCGTTCATTTTACCAGAGACGTTTTTCACTTCTGAAAACGATTTCTGAAGGTCCACTTTAGGAATTTCAATTTTTGGTTTGGCGAAATTAAAGCTGGGTGTGTTACCATTTCCTTTCAATTTGTTTTCCGGTGCATTCAGATTGGCAGAGGGCATGTTTCCTCCAGACAACGGATTCTTAATACCATTAGTCTGATTGAGATTCAGGCTTGTATTTGGAAGTGAGGCGTTTGTAGCTGGCAACTTTATACGAGTCATACCTGTGCCTCCCGTAATATTTCCTCCGGCTTGGTTGAAGCGGTCTAGCTTTTCGTTGACTTTGCTATTAAGATTGCTGACTGACTGGTTGGCCTTGTTATAGGGCTCCTTCATTTTAGTTCGCAGAGTAACCAATTTCGCTCCCGCTTCTTTGATGTCTTTGACAGGGCCGCTGTTGTTCAGGCTGTCAAGCAACTGCAAATATTTCTCGGTAGGCAGGTTTAAGTTTTTCAGGCTGTCGATG
>JAYWDP010000018.1:0-2744 GCA_043779775.1 Cyclobacteriaceae bacterium | reverse complement strand
AACTAATGCCTCCCAAAAAAATATATATAGAGCCGGGAAAAATCAAGATTGTCGTTAAAAATGAAATTTCCACTGAAGGCCTGACTTACTCCGACCTTCCGGCCTTAAAAGAAAAGGTAATGGCAGTGATGACTGAAGCCATTCTATCAGAAAAAATTTAACCTTTACAATATGAAATCAGTACTCCTTGTTTTTTTTGGCGGAGGGCTTGGCAGTGTGGTGCGGTTTTCTTTGAGCAAGTGGGTCAACGCCCTGCATAGTCATCATTTCCCCTGGGGCACCTTGGTAGTCAATGTGGTTGCCTGTTTTGCGCTGGGTCTCATCATCGGTCTGGCAGATCACAAGCAAATGATTTCTCCTTCGGCCAGGTTGTTTTGGACCATGGGATTCTGCGGCGGGTTCAGCACCTTTTCGACATTCAGCAATGAAACTTTGTCATTGCTGCAGGGTGGATTTACAACCTCCTTGCTCCTTTACATTACTTTTAGTCTGCTGCTTTGCGTTGCCGCCACTTTTACAGGCCTTTACCTGGGAGAAAATTATTAAAGTCAGGCTACTTCAAGCATCGATTGGCATGTACACGATCTTTTTTGTCTCGAAAAATTCTTCAGAAAAAAAAGTGGTGAGTTCGTAAATACTGTACGGCTTCTTCAACGCATTCATTTCTTCATCGAGGTCGCCACCTTTTAAATACAGAATACCATTGTCCAGGGTATGAACCGAATGTTTTTTTACCTTGTTCTGCACCCAGCCATAAAACTCCTTCATCTGGGTTACTGCACGGCTAACGATAAAATCATACCGTCTCTTCAATTGCTCCGCCCTGATCTGCTCTGCCGTCACATTAGTTAATCCCAGGGCCTGACTTACCTCTTTCACCACGGTAATTTTCTTACCGATGGAATCCACGAGATGAAACTTTGTTTGAGGAAAGAGTATGGCCAGCGGGATACCCGGGAAACCTCCCCCGGTCCCTACATCAAGAATTTCAGCCTCCGGCATAAAGGAAATTACTTTGGCAATGCCCAGTGAGTGGAGTACATGGTTGACGTAGAGATTGTCGATGTCCTTGCGGGAGATGACATTGATTTTTTCATTCCAGTTAGCATACAGCGGCCCAAGCATAGCAAATTGTTGTTGCTGCTGCTCGGTGAGATTGGGGAAGTACCGGATGATTACAGTAAGGTCTTTCACGAAGTTATTTTTGAAAACAAATCTGGATATTGAAGGGGAAAAATCAAAATGTTTTAAGAATGTGTTTAGGTGTTTAAGTTCTCTTTGAGGAAATCCAAACGTAATCACGTAAACGCATACAGTACATAGATCCGTGCTTCCGGATAGTCCCATACCAAATACCAGACTAAAGCCGAGAGAATTACCAGCAGACTCAAAAAGATTTTGACGAAGCGCTTTTTTTTATTTTCGACCATTTTCATATCCTCCTCTGATAATGGTTTGCGCGTTTCTTCATAGAGGTCCTCCTCCTCTATCCAATTCTCATATTTCTGACGCATATGTTCCTTAAACAATTCTTCCTTTCTCAACATTTTCTCCTTCGCTTCCTTGTTGTCGGCCATTTTACGGATAATTTCATTGAACGCTGGCATGATGATCTAATTTATTAGTGAATATAATTAAACGTCCATGCTTTCAAATCACAGGAACCAATACCTAAACACTTAAACACCTAACCACGTTTTAACTTCCCTGACCTTTGATCTACAGAGTTACCCTACCTGTCGGTTCCGGGTTACATATGCAGCCCTACTATCATTAAACCTTCTTAGTTTTGTAGGGTCTAAACTGCCTTAATTCAGGGATTTGAAGAGTTGCGTCCGTTTCTATGTTATAATACTGTCCTTCTTTCTCACTGGAATGTGGGATCGGCAGGTCTTTGCCCAATCGGGTAATCCGGTGCCTCCCAATAGTGAAATCATTTCTGTCGATGAAAAAGATGGCAAGAAACCTGGACAAAAGGATATCATTGACATTCTAGGCTGGCTGGTGAAGAGTCCCGGTCTTGTGAAACACGATACATTTACCCATAAGACCACCGGTCGCTATCATGTTTCGCTTGCCCCCGGTATCGGGTATTCTCTTTCCACAGGATTCGGTGCAATCATTGCAAGTAACGTCGCTTTCTACACCACCAACTCAGAGGCCGCCAAATTATCCAACATGTTTGCCGATGTAGTGTACACACAAAATAATCAATTCATTGCGCACACACAGGGGAACATCTGGACAAAAAATAACAAGTTCAATATCGTGACCGACTGGCGCTATTTGAAATATCCTCAGAAGACGTATGGTTTGGGTGGACATACTAACTTGGAAAAATCCTATGACCAGGATTATCAGTACCTGAGGTTATATACAACGGTACTCAAGAGCATCGGTAACAACTTTTATGCAGGATTTGGATATAGCCTCGATTATCATTGGAATATTTCAGAAACTGGAGGTGATTCGACGGTGGTATCTGATGCAAAAGCCTACGGATTGGCAAGCAAATCCGTTTCTTCCGGACTGAATTTCAATTTGCTCTACGATAACCGCGATAACTCCATCAACCCTGACCGCGGTGCGTACATCTCAGTTTTATACCGTCCAAGTTTTACATTTATGGGCAGCGATCTGAACTGGCAGTCGTTGCGCGTGGATATAAGAAAGTATGTCAGGTTTCCCGCCAGCAGTGAGAATGTGTTGGCATTCTGGAGTTTTAACTGGCTCACATTACAGGG
>JAYWDP010000017.1:0-8017 GCA_043779775.1 Cyclobacteriaceae bacterium | reverse complement strand
AATGTTCTCCTCCTCATTTCGGCGAGCATTCTGTAAAGTATTGAATACTAATTGAATGATTTGTCCAAAGTCCAATCGTTTTAGAGCGATTTGAGGCTTTTCCAAAGCGTATTTACCATACGCGATTTTCAATCCGTTAACCGATTCATTTTCAAGACACTTATCATCCTGATCGATTCTTTTGGTTGAGCTGTGGAATTCTCCATTGTAGTTAAAAAGTGCCTTTTTTTTGCTCGGAAAAGCAAAAAAGTGGTGTAAAGTGGTGTAAAGTGGTTGAAAATTACATAAGTTTGCTTAGAGGAAAAAGACAACCACTATAGTCTATGACTTTCTTCACCAGCGAATATGAGTGTAAGCTTGATGCGAAAGGCAGACTGGTTCTGCCTGCGCGGATCAAGGCCCAGCTACCCGAAGGGGACAGCCAGGAGCTTGCGATCCGCCGCGGCTTTGAGCCATGCCTCATTTTGTATCCCATGGTGGAGTTCAAGAAGGTCTTCTCGAAAATTTCAGGTTTAAATGAGTTCAATGAAGAGTACCGCAAACTTCAGCGAAACTTTTTGTCGGGTGTAGTAACGGTGGAATTGGACAGCAATGGCCGGTTTCTGTTACCAAAGAACATGCTCACCTACGCTCAAATTGACAAAGAGGCCATGCTGGTAGGAACCGGGAACAAAGTTGAAATCTGGAATCCATCGATTTATGAGAAGCACCTGATCAATGATCCAGGCGAGTTGTCTAAGCTGGCGGAAAAACATTTGAACGAGTAGGTGGGCGTGGTTAGCTCATGAACAGCTATCACAAGCCGGTCATGCTCCGAGAGTGTATCGAAGCCTTAACCATAAATCCGGAAGGGATTTATGTAGATGCGACGTTTGGCGGTGGAGGCCATAGCATGGCGATACTCGAAAAGATCAAAGGCGGCAGGCTGATAGCTTTTGATCAGGACGAAGACGCAAAAAAACAGGCTGAAAATATTCAGCATCGTTCTTTCACATTTTGTCAGGCCAACTTCCGGTACATGAAGAAATACCTGAAGTTGAATGGAGTGACCCAGGTTCACGGCATTCTTGTAGACCTGGGCATCTCATCTCATCAGATTGATTCACCCGAGCGGGGATTTTCAACACGGTATGACGGTCCCCTCGATATGCGAATGGACAAAAAAGGGTTGATGAGTGCCACGGAGGTGCTGAATGAATATCCGGAAGCAAAACTTCACAAGATATTCGGCATGTATGGTGAGGTAAAGAATGCGAAGACGTTGGCAGCGTTGATCATCCGGCAGAGGATGACAAGAAAATTCAGTCGGATCAATGACCTGATTGAAATATTGAAACCATTGGCTCCAAGAGGCAAAGAGTTTAAGTATTACGCCCAGGTGTTTCAGGCATTGAGGATCGAAGTAAATCAGGAGCTGGAAGCGTTGAAAAGTTTTCTGCTGCAGTGTGGTGAGGTGATGGAGAAGGGAGGCAGGTTGGTGGTGATGGCGTATCACTCATTGGAAGACAGAATGGTTAAAAACTATATAAATACCGGAAAGGTGCACGGGGAATTGGAGAAAGATTTTTTTGGGAACCCCCTCAAACCGTTCCAGGCAATTACGCGTAAGCCCCTGGAGGCTTCGGACGAGGAATTGGAAGATAATAACCGGGCAAGAAGTGCCAGATTGAGGATAGCAGAAAAAATTTAACGGATCAATAAATAGACAGAAAAGAAAAATGGCAGAGAATAAATTCAGAATCGGACTGGAAAGGACCAACGAAGAAAGGATCAAGTCGTCAGGTGACGGTTCCAGTGTCTTCTCCGGATTTGAGAAACGCTTTAAACTTGAAACCTATTTTGAAGAAGGCTTCCCGGTTCAGTACCTGCCGAAGATTCTTTTTGTCATGATGCTGGGATTACTGTACATCAGCAACACCCACCACGCTGAAAAGACCGTGAGAAGAATTGATCAGGTACAATCGGAAGTGGAGGATTTGCGAGCCGACTACACCACGCTGAAGTCCGATCTCATGTTTGCCAGCAAGCAGAGTGAAGTAGCCAGAAAAGTGAAAGTGATGGGATTGAAAGAAAGTCTTAATCCCCCAACAAAAGTATTGTTCGAAGCGAGTGAATATTAAAAAATCCATATTGATCCGTGTGCGGCTTGCTTTTCTGGCCGTAGTCATTTTTGCTGTTTGTGTTGCCGCAAAAGTCGGGCATATACAGATAGTGGAAGGGGAGAAATGGATTCGCATGGGCAACGAAATTTCTTTTGATTACAAGAAAGTTAAAGCTACCCGCGGAAACATTTATTCTGACAATGGGAGTTTGTTGGCTACCTCTTTGCCATTTTACAAAGTCGCGATGGATCCTACCCTCGTAAAAGGGGATATCTTCAAACGAGACATTGATTCCTTGTCTTATCGTTTGTCCAGGTACTACAAGGACCGTTCTGCGGTTGACTACAAGAGACTGATCATGGATGCACGGGAGACCGGCAAGCAATATATCATCATCAACCGGAAGCAAATCAATTACCAGGCGAAAAAGGAAATGACCCGCTGGCCTATATTCCGCGAAGGCCGATTGAAGGGCGGCGTCATATTCGATAAAATGGATGTGCGTTACCGGCCTTTCACCAACCTGAGTCGCCGCACCATTGGGTTTGTGAATGAAAATGGCAACGGTGCCGGACTGGAATATAGTTTTGAAGATGCCCTTGGTGGCCAGGATGGAGAGGCGTTGTTTCAGAAAATCGCCGGAGGTTCCTGGAAACCGGTGTTCGATGCTAATAATATCAAGGCTGAGGATGGTCTGGATTTGGAAACAACCCTCGACATCAATCTTCAGGATGTGGCAGAGACAGCATTATATAAAGCCATGAAAGAGCACAGTGCCGATGAAGGTACCGTGGTGGTCATGAACGTCAAAACAGGTGAGATCAAAGCCATTTCTAATCTCAGCAGCGATGGTCATGGCGATTATTACGAAAAATTCAATCTGGCTGTTGGGGGTTCATTTGAGCCAGGTTCAACTTTCAAATTGGTGACGATGATGGCCCTGTTGGAAGACACGAATATTGAATTGACTGACAGCATAAAGACAGGCAATGGTGAGTATACTTTTTATAAGAAGAAAGTCCGTGACCATGAAGAAGGCGGTTATGGGACCATTTCCATACAACGTGCTTTCGAAGTTTCATCCAATGTGGCGATGGCGAAGTTGGTGGACAAACACTTTGGCTTGAAGCCTGAAAAGTTTGTGGCCTACACAGACAAGCTGAAATTATCTAAACCCATGGGCCTTCAGATCACGGGAGAATCTTACCCCAAAATCAAACGCCCGAAAGACAAGGACTGGAGTGGCATCACCTTGCCCTGGATGGCTTATGGCTACGGTTTTGAAATGAGCCCCATGCATACCCTGGCACTCTACAATGCGGTGGCCAATGATGGGGTGATGATCAAGCCCATGATTGTAAAGTCAATCCGTAAGGCTGACAATACCATACAGGAATTTGAAACCGAAGTCCTCAATTCAAAAATTTGTTCTCGTAAGACGCTCAATCAACTGAAGATTTTACTTGAAGGTGTAGTTGATAACGGTACGGCAAGAAATCTGAAAAACGCCCATTACCGGATTGCCGGCAAGACGGGCACTGCCCAGATTCTTGAAGACGGCCACTATTCAAAAAAATATATTACCTCTTTTGTTGGCTACTTTCCGGCGCATGCTCCGAAATATACGGCGCTGGTGCTGGTAAAAAATCCGAAAGGCTGGCAGCAATACGGCAACAATGTGGCAGGTCCTGTCTTCAAAGAAATTGCTGATAATATTTATTCCCGTGATCTGGAACTCCATCTCGCGATGGAAAAGAAATCTGCATTGGAGCTCGGGGTTTTTCCTACCATCCGGGCAGGGAAACAAGATGAGTTGACGATGCTCTGCAACGAGTTGGGTGTATCCAATCACTCTTCGACGGATGAAGAGTGGATCAAGGCAGTAAAAAATGGCAGCGCAGTGATCTGGAGAAAGAATGCCATAATAAGAGACCATGTGCCGGATGTCCAGGGCATGACCTTGCGTGATGCGATTTATGTATTGGAGAAAACGGGATTGAGGGTTGAATATCAGGGAAAAGGTCGTGTTAACGAGCAGTCGCTTACTCCCGGAACGAGAATTTCAAGAGGATCAAGAATAACCATACGCTTGAGTTAATGGCTGAACTGAGAGACATATTGTATACGGTTCGAATCACCGCCACTTCGGGTGACATGAATGTGAATATTCATGGCGTGGCCTTTGATTCAAGAAAAGTGGGGCAGGGATTCCTTTTTGTAGCGATCAAGGGAATTCAATCGGATGGTCACAAGTTTATGGACGTGGCCATCGCTGGAGGAGCAGTCGCCGTCATCTGTGAAGCCTTGCCGGAAAACGTTAACGAGCATGTGACCTATGTTACGGTAAAGAGCAGCACCCATTCGCTTGGAATTATCTGCGACAACTTTTATGGATGCCCTTCAAAAAAAATAAAGCTCGCCGGTGTTACCGGGACGAACGGTAAAACTACCGTCGCAACGCTGCTGTATAAACTTTTCAGTTCCATGGGTCACCCTTGTGGATTGCTTTCCACCGTGGAAAACAGGATAAAGGACCAGGTCATTCCGGCTACCCATACGACCCCCGACCCCATTCAGATTAACGAGCTTTTGCTGAAGATGATCGAAGCCGGATGCACCCATTGTTTCATGGAAGTAAGTTCGCATGCCGTAAACCAGGGAAGAATTGACGGACTCCATTTTGCCGGGGCCATCTTCACGAACATCACCCACGATCATCTCGACTATCACCACACATTTGAAAGTTACATCCGGGCGAAAAAGGGATTTTTTGATGGTCTCTCTTCGGATGCTTTTGCCCTGGTAAACATTGACGACAAGCGGGGTATGATCATGTTGCAGAACTGCAAGGCAAAGAAATATACCTATGGCCTGAAAAAAATGGCCGACTACAAGGCAAAGATTATCACCAACTCAATTGAGGGCCTCGAACTTGAAATTGACAATCGCAATGTCTGGTTCAAATTGATTGGTGATTTCAACGCATACAATTTATTGGCGGTGTATGGTGCTTCGGTACTGCTCCAGGAAGATCCTGAAGAAGTTTTACTAAGACTGTCATCCATTCAAGGCGCTGTCGGAAGATTTGAATTGGTGCTGCCCGGATCAAAGTTTACGGCCATCGTGGATTATGCTCATACACCGGATGCTTTAAAGAACGTACTGGAGACCATCACGAATTTCCGTTCCCGTCAGGAACAAGTGATTTCAATCGTGGGGTGTGGTGGCAACCGCGACAAAACTAAGCGCCCCCTCATGGCGGCCATTGCCTGCAAGTATTCCGACAAGGTAATTTTCACTTCAGACAATCCGCGCGATGAGGACCCCCTGGAAATTATCCGTGAAATGCAAAAAGGGGTAGGGCCGACGGACGCAAAAAAAACATTGGTGATGGTGGATCGTGAAGAAGCGATCAAGACGGCCTGCATGATCGCGAAAGAAAATGACATTATCCTGGTGGCGGGCAAAGGTCATGAGACCTATCAGGAAGTTAAGGGAGTAAGGAAGCCATTTGACGACCGGGAAGTGGTGACAAGGATGTTAAAGATGTTCGCTAACTAATTTGAGAATGGTCCAATTTGAAAATTTGAAAATAATAGTCAGTTAGAGATGCTTTATTACTTATTCAACTATATCGACAAACAATTTGATTTTCCGGGAGCGGGAGTGTTTCAATACATATCATTCCGTGCCGGCGCGGCTGCGGTTTTATCGCTACTGATCACCATTACATTTGGCAAGCGGTTGATCGATTATTTGCGGCGTAAGCAAGTGGGGGAGGATATTCGCGACCTTGGTCTTGAAGGCCAGATGCAAAAGACGGGGACCCCAACCATGGGGGGCATTATAATTATTGCAGCCATCCTTATTCCGACACTGCTGCTGGCCAAGCTCGACAATGTTTACATCGTGCTGCTGATAACTGCTACGGTGGGGCTGGGCCTCATCGGATTTTTAGACGACTACATAAAAGTATTTAAGAAAAATAAGGAAGGACTGGCGGGTCGGTTTAAGATTGTAGGACAAGTAACCATTGGCCTGGTTGTGGGCTTAGCGCTTTTCTTTAATGATAATGTAGTGATCCGGGAGACGGCTTCCGCTGGGTCGGCAAGTTTGGAATTTGCACAGGATGGTGATAGTATGAAGGAACTTGGTCAAAAGTCAACCAAAACTACAGTTCCCTTCTTGAAGAATAATGAATTTGATTACAGCAGCCTGCTTCCCGAATGGGGTAAGGATTATACCTGGATCATTTATACGTTGATCGTCGTGCTGATTCTGACCGCTGTTTCGAATGGTGCCAATATTACCGATGGAATAGACGGCCTTGCCGCGGGGACTTCTGCCATCATTGGATTGACCCTGGCAATTTTTGCATACCTCTCCGGTCGTGTGGACTTCAGCAGTTACCTCAATATTATGTACATCCCAAATCTTGGTGAGCTGGTAATCTTTTGCACGGCATTCGTTGGCGCATGCCTGGGATTTCTCTGGTACAATGCCTACCCGGCCCAGGTCTTTATGGGAGATACCGGAAGCCTGGCACTTGGAGGCATTATCGCTGTGGTGGCTTTTTCCGTTCGCAAAGAATTGATGATTCCGTTGTTGTGCGGAATATTCGTCATCGAAAATGTATCAGTTGTTTTACAAGTGACCTGGTTTAAATACACGAAGAAGAAGTATGGTGAAGGTCGAAGAATTTTTCTTATGTCGCCGCTTCATCATCACTATCAAAAGAAAAACGTCCATGAGTCCAAGATCGTGACCCGGTTCTGGATCATAGGGATTCTGTTGGCAATTTTTAGTCTGGCAACTTTAAAACTGAGATGAAAATCAATTTACGATGTACAATATAAAATTTACGATTCAGTTGGTTTCAATTTATGTAGCCTCAATCAAAACGATAAAGTCAAAGACACTGAAAACCAAAAATCGTACTTCGTAAATCATAAATCGTAAATGAATGAACGTATAATCATATTGGGAGGTGGCGAAAGTGGGACAGGTGCTGCGCTGTTGGCAAAAGCCAAAGGCCTGGATGTGTTTGTTTCCGATGCCGGGCAGTTGAAAGAGAAATACAAAAATGAACTGGTCCAGCATGCTATTGAATTTGAAGAAGGTCAGCATACAGAAGAAAAGATTCTGAAGGCTACCCTGGTGATTAAGAGTCCGGGCATTCCTGAAAAGACAGAGATCATAAAGAAAATCAAGTTAAAGAAGATCGCCATCATTGATGAAATTGAATTTGCTTTCCGGTACCTCAATGGAAAAGTCATCGCCATCACCGGTACCAATGGGAAAACGACTACCACCTTGTTGACCTATCACTTGTTGAAAACGGCCGATAAAAAGGTGGCCCTGGCAGGAAATGTGGGGGAGAGCCTGGCGCGTAAGGTGGCGACCGAAGAGTTTGATTGGTATGTGGTGGAGATCAGCAGCTTTCAACTGGATGGGATACAAACATTTCATCCCCACATCGGAGTCCTTTTGAATATTACCCCCGACCACCTGGATCGGTACGATCATAAGATGGCAAACTACATCAACAGCAAATTCAAGCTGGTGAAGAATATGGGGTCGAAGGATTATTTTATCTACTATGTAGATGATAAGGTCTCCGGTCCGGAAGCCAAGCAGCGCTCAACTGAGGCTTATCGGGTAGAAATCTCCATGGATCACGAAGCCATCACTTCAGCGCATTTTGATGGGAAGAAAATGGTATTCCAGTTTGGGAAGAAATCATTTAAAATTTCACAATCGGATACCACATTGAAAGGAACGCACAACCTCATCAACACCATGGCGGCGGTATCAGTTGCGTATCTGGCAAAAGTACCAGACACAAAAATCAGGGAGGGGTTGAAGACATTCAAGAACGCGCCCCATCGACTAGAGTCTATCGCTGTGATCAATGG
>JAYWDP010000016.1:0-2760 GCA_043779775.1 Cyclobacteriaceae bacterium | reverse complement strand
TTATTACCGAGGAAATTCTACAATTGAAAGAAAGAGGGTCTACCATTATCTTTTCAACTCATCGCATGGAAACGGTTGAGGATTTGTGTGATCATATTGCTCTCATCGACAAATCCAAAAAAATTCTGGAAGGCACAAAAAAAGAAGTTAAGGCACAATTCAGGACCAACACATTTACCGTTGACCACCAGGGTATCTTTTCTCTTAACGACGGGAAATATGAGTTGATCCGTCAGGATAATCTGGAAGACAATTTTCATCGGTCACTGGTGAAAATGAAGGTCGCGGGGAGTCCTAATCAACTCATTCAGGACCTTACCAACGTGACGGAGGTATTTTCATTTTCAGAAAAAGTGCCAACCATGAGTGAAATTTTTATCACACTTGTAAAGGGAGAAAGTCATGAATAAAATTTGGCTGATCATTCAACGCGAGTTCCTCAACCGTGTACAAAAAAAATCTTTTCTGGTGGCGACTATTTTGCTGCCGTTAATTTTCCCGGCCATCATGGCGGTGCTGGTGTACGTGGCCAAAGAGCAGAAGAAAAACGCAGAAAAAGAAACCGTATTATTTATTGATGAGAGCGGCTACTTCCAGCCTGACACTGTCAAATTCAATTTCAAACCATTCCAGGGAAACCTTGAAGATGGCAAGAAGGCATTTACCTACGGTGATAACTTCGGCCTCCTTTACATTCCCAGATTTGAACTGTCCGATCCCAAAGGCATAACGCTTTATACGAAGATCAATCCCAGCCCGACAGATGTGGCGGGGATTGAACGCATTTTTGAAAATCATATCAAGGACTTGAAAATGCAGCAGCTTAACATCGAGCAGAAGGTACTGGATCAATTGAAAACTGAAATTTCCATTAATTCTGTAAAGATTTCTGAAGGCGGGCAGGAAAAATCTTCCGATAGCAAAGTATTATTTGGTGTAGGTATGACTGGAGGAATTATGATGTACATGTTCATCTTTATTTATGGCGCCCAGATCATGCAAGGCATTATTGAAGAAAAGATGAGCAAAGTCGTTGAAGTGATCGTGTCTTCGGTGCGTCCCTTTCAGTTGATGATGGGAAAAATTATTGGCCTGGCGTCCGTGGGGTTATTGCAGTTCCTGATTTGGATTCTGCTGATTGGCACACTCTCGACGGTCGTTATGGGTTATTTTGGAATGCAGTCACCTACCCAGGAGATGATGGAAATGAATGGACAATATCAGGCAGCATCACAGGGAGCAGGTTCTCTTGATCTCCTGAAATCACTTAGTGAAATCCATTGGTCTTATGTGATTTTTAGCTTCCTGTTTTATTTCATCGGAGGATACCTGTTGTACGGAGCACTGTTTGCTGCCGTTGGATCTGCGGTGGACAGCCCTGCCGAGGCGCAACAATTCATGTTCCCGATTACCATCCCGATGCTTATATCCTATTTCGCTTTGTTTACCTTTATTTTGGAAGATCCCCACGGGACGATCAGCGTGTGGCTATCCATCATACCCTTCACCTCCCCCATCGCAATGATGGGTAGAATTGGGTTTGAAGTTCCAGACTGGCAACTGGCGCTTTCCATGGCATGCCTGATAGGCGGATTTATTCTCACCACATGGTTTGCCGGACGTATCTATCGTGTCGGCATTCTCATGCACGGTACCAAAGTCAACTACAAAGTGCTGGCCAAGTGGTTCATGCAAAAAGGCTAAAATCCCTTTAAAATTTCCTTCTATAAATTGCCGCTCGCTCACCGGTGTGGTAATTTTCGCTTTGCGCGAAAAAAAATTCTTACCTTCATCGGCCATGCCCAAAACGCCGCGCATTACTTCCATGGATTTCTATCAGGATAATACCAACCTGAAGTGGATCATCCTGATCGTTTCGATCATCATCAGTGTGAGCACCATTTATTACACTAATATCCTGGTGGAACAATTGAAAGAGCGGGAAAAAAATCAGGTCCGCCTTTTCGCAAAAGCATTGGAATATACCTCCAATGACACCGACAACAATATTCTATTCATCACGGAGGAGATTATCTATAAAAATAATTCCATACCTACGATGCTGGTGGATGAAAAGGGAACCATCGTAAACTATAATAACATTGATATCGATTCACTTTGGCCTCCACAAAAAAAAGAGAAAGAGCTTCAAAAGGAGTTGAACGACATGAAAAAAACGTACACGCCGATTCCCATTCTGCTGAAAGATCCTACCACCGCAGAAGTCTTTGGCAAACAGTACGTTTACTATAAGAACTCCTTCCTGCTGATGCAATTGATTGCCTATCCATACATTCAGCTTTCTGTTATTGCCATCTTCGCTTTCATCTCTTACCTCGCATTCAATTATTCGAAAACGGCCGAACAGAACCGGGTGTGGGTGGGTCTTGCCAAAGAGACCGCCCATCAATTGGGCACCCCGCTATCGTCCCTGATGGCCTGGATTGAAGTACTTCGGGATGATCCCCAATTCAAGGGCAAGGGAATTGTTGAAGAGCTGGACAAAGACATTCGCAAACTGCGGGTGGTGACGGAACGTTTTTCCAGCATCGGATCTACGCCCACCCTGAAAGCGGAAAATGTCTTTCAACTGATCAACAATGTAGTTAGCTATTTACAGCCGCGCGTGTCATCCAAAATCAACATCGAAGTGTACACACTTTCAGAAACCATTCAGGCAAAAGTGCACGCCCCGTTGTTTGAATGGGTGATTGAGAACCTTTGCAAAAATGCCGTGGATGCCATGGGAAGCACAGGCAC
>JAYWDP010000015.1:0-2761 GCA_043779775.1 Cyclobacteriaceae bacterium | reverse complement strand
CTTTCGGCAAATATTGAGCGTAGCCGAGCGCTGCAATACCTCGAGGTACAATGCTCACTTTCACCAACGGATCAGCATGTTCCAGATACCAGCCTGCCACGGCATGACCGGCCTCATGGTAGGCCACGATTTTCTTTTCCTCCGGCGAAATAATTTTGTTTTTCTTCTCAAGACCACCAATCACACGGTCAATCGCATCATGAAAGTCCTTCATTTCTACTTCCTTCTTCTCTTTACGGGCTGCAATCAGCGCGGCCTCATTGCATACGTTTGCGATCTCCGCGCCAGCAAAGCCGGGAGTTTGTGCGGCCAGTTTCTTGGTATCGACTTCTTTTGAAATCTTGATTGGTTTCAGGTGTACTTTGAAGATGGCTTCGCGTCCAATAATATCTGGTTTGTCAATACTGATCTGACGATCGAAGCGACCCGGACGAAGCAAGGCAGAATCAAGTACATCGGGACGGTTCGTGGCGGCGAGGATGATTACCCCGCTGTCGGTTGCAAAGCCGTCCATCTCCACGAGCAGTGAGTTTAGTGTATTTTCCCGTTCATCGTTGGCGCCAGGAACCTGGCCTCTTCCGCGTGAGCGGCCGATGGCATCAATCTCGTCTATAAAAATAATGCAAGGCGCTTTTTCTTTAGCCTGCTTGAATAAGTCGCGAACGCGTGCTGCCCCCACACCCACGAACATTTCCACAAAGTCTGACCCTGACAGCGAAAAGAAAGGCACGCCCGCCTCGCCCGCCACCGCTTTGGCCAACAATGTTTTTCCTGTGCCGGGAGGCCCTACCAGCAAAGCGCCTTTTGGTATTTTGCCGCCAAGTTTGGTGAACTTCCCCGGATTTTTCAGGAACTCGACGATTTCCATGATTTCTTCCTTCGCTTCGTCAAGGCCCGCGGCATCTTCGAAGGTGATCTTTACCTTGCTTTCTGCATCAAACAGCGCTGCCTTAGATTTTCCAATATTAAAAATCTGACCACCGGGTCCACCTCCGCCGGTCATCCGTCGCATCAACATCCAGAAACCAAATAGGAGGAGAAAAAGAAAGCCCCAATTGAAAAGCACACCGGTGAAATCATTACGCTCTTCAACCCGTAAGTCTACTTGCTGGTCGCGTGGTATGTTTTTTGTGATCTGTTCATACTTGTCCAAAAACTTATCGATCGATCCGATCTTCAGTTTGTAATGTGGTCCGTTGGCATTCAGAGCAAAAGGACTATTTTTTTCAAGCTCTTGCTTGTACTTCGCATTTTGAAGTGCTTCCGGCTTTAGGGTAATCTCAACCTGCTCTTCATTCTTTATCAATACCAGTTTCTTGATGTCACGGCTTTGCACCATGTCCTCAAATTTGCTGGACTGAATCTCAGTCAATTCACCACCCTTGTTAAAATAGCTTACCCCTAGCACCACGGCTACAAGCCCCAGAATGATCCAAATCTGGTAGTTCGGCCTGGGCCCTCGTGGAGGAATCAACTTATTATCTTTTCTTTCTTTGTCGGCCATTCTGGTTTACAAGCTTAAATAGTTACCACTCAATAACGTACGCGATTCTAATTAGTTCTTAGTCTTCTATTTCAGTGATCTCCGCATCTCCCCATAATTTTTCCAGGGCATAAAACCTCCTACGGTCTTTATTGAAGATATGGGCCACTACATTGCTATAGTCGAGCAACATCCACTCTTTATTGCTTTTGCCCTCGGTGTGCCATGGATTTTCTTTCGCCCCCTTATAGACCACCTCATCAATTGAGTCTGCGATCGCATCGAGCTGTTTGTCGGAATTTCCGGAGCAAATCACGAAGAAATCGGCTACTGCATTTCTAACCTTCCGGAGGTCCAGGACAACGATGTGGATGGCCTTTTTCTCCTGCATCCCCTTCACAACTAATTGGCTAATTTTTTCGGAGTGGTCAACCTTCCTTCTCTGGGCCATTCACTATCTTCGGTTGGTGGATCAAACAATGTGCAAAACTAACTAAAATACCTTGTATAAAATCCCTGCCAATACCCTTTTCATCGGTCAAAAATTGATTTACGTGCCAGAATGTCATTCCACGAATTCTTTATTGAGCGAATTTGACAATCAATCAGCTTTACCTGAAGGGGCTACCCTCATCACGGATCACCAAACAGAGGGACGCGGGCAGCGCGGCAATCGATGGGAAACGGAACCAGGCATGAACCTAACCTTTTCAATTTTGTTGCGCCCAACATTCCTTGAAGCCAAGGACCTTTTTCAACTTAATATGGCTGTCGCACTAGCGGTAGCCGATGCCCTTCGGACAATGTTATCAGAACCCATTACGCTTAAGTGGCCTAATGACATTCTGGTGAACGACAAGAAGATCGGTGGGATGCTGATTGAAAGCCAGCTTCAAGGCTTTCTTCTCTCTTCCTCTGTCATTGGCATTGGAATAAATGTCAATCAACAGAATTTTGAGTACCCCACTGCTTCTTCGCTCCGTAATTTCACTGGGACATGCTTGGACTTAAATGATACTTTTCTACGATTACTGGAATCAATTGAAAAAGAATATTTGGAATTGCGGACTAGAAAAGTATCGGTCCTGAAGCAGCGCTATTTAGCATCCTTATATAAGTTTAATGAGCTTCATCGCTTTGAAGTGGGTGAGGAGAATTTTACTGGAGCTATTAATGATATTGACGATGACGGTCGCCTATGTGTTGTGCAACAGGGAACAACAAGGAAGTTTTCCTTTAAGGAAATAAAATTTTTAGCGTGAGATTGCCAGCCCTATT
>JAYWDP010000014.1:0-2761 GCA_043779775.1 Cyclobacteriaceae bacterium | reverse complement strand
GGTTCTTGTAGAAGCCCAGAGAGATCTGATCTCCATATTGCGGTTTGATATAGGTATCACTCAGTTTCCAGATGTCAACAGGGGTAATGGCTGTAGTATTGGAAAGCATTTGAATATATTGTCGCATCCGGTTATAGCTGAATTTAACAGAAGAATTTTTGGGCAACAGGTAGCGGACAGAAAACCGTGGTTCCAATCCGCCATAGTTTGCAATGGATTGACCTGCTCCATAATGTACTGTATCCTGAATAGTCGCTTGTTGGCGGGGCACACCACTGGCATACTGAGATACATCTTTAGGTCCGAGATACTGGTAGAAGGAATAACGAAGGCCAGCATAAAGAGAAAGGTGGCTGTTGACCTCAAAATTATCATCCAGGTAGATCGCACTCTCGATGGCTTGTTCTGACTGAAGAACGTCAGGTTTTACCAGTGATTGGGGACTGTTCGGTTGGAAGCTTCCTGGGGCCAGTTGATAGCGTGTTACACTTGCACCTGTTTTCAGGCTATGTTGAGAGTTTAACAGGTAGGTGAAATCAGCTTTTACATTCAATTGACGGATGGAAAAATCCATGATAAAAGCGTTGACAGGATTTTTATCACTATGGAAAGAAAAATTGTATTGGCTATAAGCTCCCGTCATCGTCCCGTATAATTTATGATTGAAGACATGTTTCCATTTTATAGATGCATTTCGATCACTATAGCTGTAGGTCGTATCTTTTCCCAACCTAAATTCATCTTTACTTAAATAACCTGAAAGTGTTAATGAGTTCTTGTCATTGATCTTATGATTTATGTTGAAGGTAACATCGTAAAATGAAGCTTGACTGTTGCGAAGGTTTTTATATGTTACTTGGTTTAAAATCCAGTCTGAATACGTAGTCCGGAGGCCTACCAGAAAGGATGTGCGGTCTTTGATAATGGGGCCTTCGAGGGTAAGCCTTCCTGTTACAGGACTGATACCGCCGGACGCAGAAAACTTTTTCAAGTTTCCTTCCCGCGAGTTAACGTCCAGGACAGAGGAGAGCCTGCCACCATAGTCTGCGCTGATTCCACTCTTATACAGCTCTACACTTTTCAACGCATCAGGGTTGAAAGTTGAAAAAAATCCAAATAAATGCGAAGGGTTATATACCACCGCGTCGTTGAGAAGAATAAGATTTTGGTTGGTTGCGCCACCACGAACATTCAAGCCAACCGTTCCCTCTCCCACCGACTGAACCCCTGGCAAGGTGAGTACTACTTTCATCACATCTGTTTCTCCCAGGGTAAGCGGCATTTGTCTCATCGTTTTTATGTCCAGCTTTTCTATTCCCATTTGGTTGCTCGACACCCGAACGTCGCGTTCAGATTCAATCAACACTTCTTTCAATGGGATGATATTCTCCTCCACTTCAATGTCCAGTTTGCCATCGGCATAAAGCATAATCTGTCGCTGGGTGCTTTCCATGCCGACACTTTGAATTTTCAATTCATGCCGCCCCTTGGGTAAGGTCAGGCTGTAGTGTCCAAAGGGATCGGTTGAGACACCCATACGTGGATTCTCAATGAAAACCGATGAGCCCACGATGGCTTCACCGGATTTACCATCGGTTACATTTCCAGTCAGCGTAGCAGTGCCTGTCAGGTTGGTGGATCTTGATCCGATCAAGTAAAGTTTCTCTTCTTTGTATTTTTTTTGCTTTCCCTTCTGCTGATATTCAGAATAATCAAAGGCAACCGCCTCGCGACCGATGTTATAACCCTGATTAAAAAAATCATCTGGGAGGGAGGTGATCAGTTGCCGCTCTATTGTGATGTAGATTTTGTTTGTAAGTATTTTATAATGAAGAAACGTACCAGCAAATAATTGATCGAGCACTTTTTCAAGGCTTTCATTTCTTACATGAAGTTCGATTGAAAGGCTATCGGTCCAATCGGCCCGGTAAAAAAAACGGTAGGCTGTTGCTGTTTCTACTTGCTTTACAAATTGATCAAAACTGAGAGCGGTAAAGTCTCCGGATATTTTATCTTCCACTTGCCCCCAAAGAGGTAAGTAGCTAAGGATGCAAGCCAATATCAGGCAGCTTGTTTTGCCTGTTGTTTTAATGATTGATGTCATCAAAGTATTTGGCCAGTCTGGCAATGTTTTTTCCGAAGTTTGAGTTGAACTTAATTTTATTTTGATCAATAAACTGAACAAGTTCATTCTTATGATCCCGTAAGACTTTCAAAACAGCCTTCTTATTTTTTACCTGGTAAAATGTACCATTCTTGTAGATATAGAACCACGTCTTTTTTTCGAATTCCTTTTTATACATGAGGGAACTCCCAAGTTTTGTTTCCTGAAAGTTTTTTTGATTTCTAATATAAACTTTTGTTTTTCCATCATAAAGCAATTCGTAAAACCCGGGACGAATCTGTTTATCCCGGAGGAGTACAAACCGGTGCTCTTGAATAACGAAATATGTTACTTTATCAGTAACCAGTAAAATATTTTGATGACTCACATGATGCTCCGTAATGATTTTGTCGAGACTGAGATCATACAGCAGTGGCACTTTCTGGTAAAGGTTTCCATCGAAATAAATTTCTCCCTCGATCCATTCGTTAATAAAATAGGGATCTTCGCCGTTCACAGACTTGTATTCATGGTATTCACTTCCATTATAGAGATGAGTTTGCCCGCCAATTTCCCTGGTATAAAGCGCTATGGAATGTTGGATGGATTGTGCGATGAAAGTCGTATCCGGGTGGGTAGTCTGCGAGAATCCATTAG
>JAYWDP010000013.1:0-2763 GCA_043779775.1 Cyclobacteriaceae bacterium | reverse complement strand
ATCGAATTTTTGCGGTCATTGATACGGAGCCACTCATTCAGAATAAGGCTAATGCCATTGTGCTGCAGCAGTTTGAAAGAAACATCGAATTTAAGAACGTGGACTTCGCCTATGAAAAGGAATTCGTCCTTAAGAATATTAACCTCACGGTGAAGAAAGGACAGACCATTGCTTTGGTCGGCCCGTCGGGAGGAGGAAAGTCTACATTGGCGGACTTGGTGCCTAGATTTTATGATCCCACGGAAGGGGAGGTTTGTATCGATGGTATTTCTCTACGAGATTATGACATTGAATCGTTGCGCAGAGTAATGGGTGTGGTGACGCAGGAATCCATACTCTTTAATGATACTATTTTCAACAACATATCCTTTGGCATGCCGGGAGTGAGCAAGGAGGCGGTGGAGCAGGCGGCTAAAATTGCCAATGCCCATGATTTCATACTCCAGACCGAACATGGCTATGAGACCCTAATCGGGGAGCGGGGCTCCAAACTTTCCGGCGGCCAGCGTCAGCGAATCAGCATTGCCCGTGCCGTTCTTAAAAATCCACCCATTCTCATCCTGGATGAGGCTACGTCGGCATTGGATTCGGAATCTGAAAAGCTGGTGCAAGAAGCATTGTTTAATTTGATGAAAAACCGGACTTCGCTCGTAATTGCCCACCGCCTGAGCACCATTCAGCGTGCTGATGAAATTATCGTCATCCAGGACGGACAAGTTGCAGAACGCGGGTCCCATGATCAGCTAATCCAATTGAGGGGACTTTACTGGAAGTTGAGTAATATTCAAAAAAACTGACATGGGTACCCCGACAGGCGATTCTTTAAACATTCGACTATTCCTATTTAGAGTATTTACATTAAGTTTGAAGCAATTTTAAAAGTCATGCGAGGTCCATTTATTCAGCAAAACTCACGGGAAAAGAGGGTATGACTTTTGGATATTGAAAATAGACCAATGAATCAAAAACGAATTTTCATGTATTTGGGCTTTGCGGTGTATCAGGTAACTGCTTTTATCTTCACGGTAATGGTTGACGGTCACCTGGACCTGTTGGGTTTGCTAAAGTATATCCCCTGGTTCAAATATATTTCATTTTTGGGTGTAGCTTTTTTTGTCGTGGATGTGGTCTGGTATTGGATGGACAAGAGAATGAACAAAAAAAAGCAAGCCGATCTCGAAAATGAAAATAATATGCTGAAAGCTAAAATTTACGATTGTCAGGAAGCCGCCAAGGCCACTTCTTCAAAAGTATGAGCTACCAGACCATCATCACCCAGGAACTCAATCAGGCAGCCGACACTTTATCTGGTTTTCTCAAGGACCCGGTCAATCTGGTAAGAATTGAGGAGGCTGCTTCCGCGATGGCTTCTTCCATCAAAAGAGGAGGCAAAATCATTTCTTGTGGCAACGGCGGCTCTCACTGCGACGCAATGCATTTTGCCGAGGAACTTACCGGCAAATACCGCGATGCCCGCAAGGCGATACCGGCCCTCTGCATTTCCGATGCCAGTCACATCACTTGTGTGGGAAATGACTACGGATACGATTTTATCTTTTCGCGCTACCTCGAGGCCTTGGGAAACAAGGGCGATGTGCTGCTGGCCATCAGTACGAGCGGCAACTCTGCCAATGTGTTAAATGCGGTGAAGACGGCGAAAGAACGTGACATGAAAGTGATGGCCCTTACGGGAAAAGACGGCGGCAAGCTGGGGCCGTTAGCGGATGTAGAAATACGCGTTGAACACAATGGTTATGCGGACAGGATTCAGGAGATCCATATCAAAGTCATTCATATTTTGATTCTGCTTATCGAGAAGCAATTGGCTTGAGATAATGTTAAATGCTGAATACAATTATTTTAACCTAACAACCCCTTTGTTCATTGTACATTCCAGAACGCTTCCCTTCAAAATATTTATGATTGAAGTCTCTGGATTCCCTCATTGACTTAAAATGCTCACTGAACATTTTAGAATTATAGGCAATTAGCACCTCTTCATCATAACCCTTTGACGCAACGTATAGTAGAAGGATAAAATCATCCAATAGACATCGAAATAGTATGAACACTGATATTAACTGTGTCTTAGAAGTAATTTGAAGTAGCAAGCAGATGTCTGATAAAAGTAAAACCTGTCTCTTGAGGAGCTCCAAATAGAATCTTGAGAAACCATTTACCTTTGCTCCATTGATTTTGGTTGATCCTCTTTTACTTCTTCCATTCGATTTGTTTGATGGGTTTTTACTAAAGCGAAGCGGTCCCTGCATCAAACTGAGACTTGCAAGTAACTCATACAAGCGCCTTAACTTTCCTGAAGCCCTTATCCTTTTGCAACACTTGCCAAAGGTCATAGTTGGCTTGTAGATTCAACCAATAATGGGGCGTAGTGTTAAAAGCCCTGGAAAGTTTGATTGCCATCTGAGGAGAAATGCCGGCCTTGCCGTTAATAATGGAGGATAGGTTTGGTCTCGTGATCAAAAGTTTACTTGCGGCTTGAGTTACACTCAGTCCCAAAGGTTCAAAGTACATTTCGTACAGGATTTCACCTGGGTGCGGAGGATTATGTTGAATAAATTTCTTCATTTTATTAATAAATGTTAAATTTTAGCAACCCCAATTCAAAGGCCAATGGCTAAGAGCCAACAGCTCGTTCTGTTTTCCTGACGATTTCCTCTTCCCTATAGCATCCCGTGCAAAAAAATTCTATCTAAGGGACATATCTCCAAATCGTCAAATCACCAAATCACTAAATAACTTGGT
>JAYWDP010000012.1:0-8042 GCA_043779775.1 Cyclobacteriaceae bacterium | reverse complement strand
TGTACCGGTCAGAAAGATTAAATGAAAGGTTGATCAGGTTTAGCTTTCCCATCGCTCCGGCTAGTTGAAAAGTATTTTTAAATGACACTCCTTCCGGCAGCATGGCAAAAGCAATTCCTCCGGCTATAATCATTCCAGTCATTATAATCGTCAACTGATACTTTTGCGTAATACTTACCGCTTTGGTTCCACCCGAGACCGTATAGATCAATACCAAGGTTCCAATCATGATGGTGGTGAGGTTGATATGCCATTCCAAAATGGTTGAAAGTATAAGTGCGGGTGCATAAATGGTGATCCCCACCGCAAGGCCGCGACCCATGAGAAAGTAAAATGCCGCCAATGTTCGGGTCTTCCTATCGAAGCGCGTTTCCAGATATTCATAAGCAGTAAAGACCTTCAACTTATGGTACAAAGGGACGGCGGTGATAGAAAGAATGATCATGGCCAGCGGCAAGCCCAGGTAAAACTGGAGGAAACGCATACCATCCTCATACGCCTGGCCGGTGGTAGAAAGAAATGTGATAGCACTCGCCTGCGTCGCCATAATCGAAAGGCCCACGGTCCACCAGGGAAGACTGTTATTGCCCAGCAGGTAACCCTGCATACTCTTTGCTCCACGTGTTTTCCATACACCGTAGCCAACGATCACGAAAAGTGTTCCGAACAAGACAATCCAGTCTGCAACAATCATGAAAAAGAATAAGTAATGAAGAGGTAAAGGGCAATCTGAACCACAATCAGCGCCAGGACCAGCCAATACCATCCCTTCCAGCTACGGAATACAGGAGGCTTTTCGTTGTCGGAGGCTTCCATTATTTTGAAGTCTTAAACTTTAGACTCTGTGGCTTTGACGTTTTGCGCATGGACGCGAGATTGGCAAATAACTTATATGCTCCTGTTACCCCTTCAGGCAATTCACGAAAAAATGAGAGTCCTGTATAAACATAATTGCCGCTTCCATACTTGGCAATCAATAGACTTCCATCATGTGCTGGCTCACCCGCATCGTTCATTGAAAGCAATGCAACAAAATTCGGATCCCACTTGTCAGGAAAATAAAGTCCACGTTCTTGTACCCAACCATTAAAGTCTGCCTGGGTGATTTTATTCGGATAGTTCAGTGCGGGATGGTCTGGCTTTAGAATCCGTACCTCGCTATTTTCTTCTGTTACCCGATCTCTGGATAGATTCAATGGAAAGGGAGAAAATTTATCCACTTCGAGGTCAAAGTTTGTGTTGTATTGAACGATCATGGTGCCCCCGTTTTTCACATATTCCAAAAGGTCACCCATGGCATGTTGTAATCTTTCATTGGTGTTCAAAGCCCGTACACCCAGCACCACGACATCCAGTGTACGCAGATTGGCTGAAGTCACTTCTTCATTCTTCATCTCCCACACTTGATAGCCCATATTGCGTAAGGCATTGGGAATATCATCGCCGGCACCTTGAATATATCCTATCCGTTGTCCTGCTTTTTTCAGATTCAGACGGACCGCCATCGCCTTCGATTTGGGAAGTAAAGTTTGAAAAGGAATGTGATCATAGGAAATGGTCTGAACGGAGGTATTATAACTTTTCCCGTCTATCATCGCCTCGGCATTGATGGTGAATGATCCTGCTTCTGACGAAGGGACAACTGTGAAATCAATTTTTTTCTCTTCTCCCCTCTTAACAAAGGATAAATTACTTGAAACAGGTTCTGATTTCCATCCGGGCGGTAGAACTAACCTGACGGTGCCAGACATTTTATTGCCGGAAGCTGACTTTACCAAAAGGCTAACCGTTTTTGGGTTTGCATCCTTAAAAACAAATACTTTCTGTGAAAGATTTATCAGCACGGGCGGCACAATCTCAAACGGCCTCATCAATTCTCCTTTCACAGGATCCGTCCATTTATATATTAACGGGCTTAGCAGGTCCATTCTCTCACCGTTGATTTCGATAGCATACTCCAGTAATGCTGCGGGGCCATTTTCAGGTTTGCCAATGAATGAGGCATCCGGGATCTTAAACAGACCTTGTGAATGGTCTTCCCTAAGCCAATAAGGATCTGAATATGCGGCAGATGCCTCCAGGGGCTTCCTGATTTTAAAACTGTATAACTTATTGTATTGAAGGTCTGTGTTAAGGATGGAGTCAATGGAGAGTAAGGAACATTTTATCTCCAATAACCTGATGAGCGTGGCTGATCTGTTTACTAATTCAAACGAATTGGTTACCCATTCGCCCGGAGCAATCCAGGGATGATCTGATGTCACTTCAACAAAGAGTCCGGCGCAATCCTGGATAAGCTGATTCACTTCATCAAGCTTTCGGTCTTTCCACACGGAGGGTGAAAGTCCCTGGATAAGCCTTCGGATTTGCATGAGTGCTGGAATAGAGGCTTCCGGCTTTTCAGAAATAAAATTCTTTATGGCTGTTTCAACCAGTGGTTGAATCTTTTCCCCTCCATTTACCCGTGTCCAGGTTGTATTGATTCCATCAAACAAATCTTTGTCAGCCTTCTCTCCTTTGGTATATTCAAAAAACTCAGGTGAGTCTCCCCTTCGGCCGGAAGATCCGAAGCCCTGACTTTTATGTTGTGATCTGCTTTCTGCAGCTATCTCTGAATACGATTCTCCCAGCAGGGAGTTATAGGTTCCCATATTCACAGCGACCATGCCGGGCGTATTCTCGTCGATCTTCGCGTTCCACCACCGGCCCGTGTTGGTATATAATCGTTTTGCCTGCCAGGTGCCAAATTCTGCAACTTGCATAGGCAGGTAATCTGGTTTATTTGTTAAATCAAATGCCTCAAGTGCCAGGACAGCAGAAGCTGTGTGCTGCCCATGCCCAGCCCGCTCATCCGGAGGAAACCGGGTGAGGATAATATCAGGTTTAAATTTCCGCATTACATTAACTACGTCAGAGAGGATTTCATCTTTACCCCAGATGGCAAATGTTTCATTGACATTTTTAGAAAACCCAAAGTCAATAGCCCTGGTAAAGAATTGCTGGCCCCCGTCAATGCGCCTTGCCATGAGCAATTCTTCCGTCCTGATAAGTCCTAGCAAGTCACGTATTTCCGGGCCGATCAGATTTTGACCGCCGTCGCCACGAGTCATTGAGAGGTAAGCGGCAGTGGCCAACCGGTCATTGGCCATATAAGTAATGGCCCTGGTGTTTTCATCATCCGGATGGGCCGCGACATAGAGTACAGAAGCCAAGACATTGAGCTTCTTCAGCTTGAGTTGGATGGCAGCAACATCCGGCTGTTTGTTTTGGGCAAAAGCAAGCTGAATCGCAAAACATGACAAGAGGAAAATGTATATTTTTCGCATTGGAAATGATAATAGAAAAACGCTTGAAGTTAACAATCCTTTTCTGAAAAAAAGCCGGGAAGTGAAAACGGGAATTTCAAAATTTACCACGCACCTCGTCGTTAATTAAAAAGGTACCGTCTTCCATAATAAAAAGTTTGACGGCACTGACTACCATTTTGTCGTTTGTTAGCAAATAGATGTGAAATTCATGGGGTGTGACACGGTCTTTCATATCATCGGTATAGCCCAGGTCTATCTTATAGAGAACATCTATCGCAGCCTTCTTTGAAAGCATGGTTTGTCCAGCTCCGTTCACGATTTTAAGGCGGTCCTCCCCATTTGCCAATTTCAGAATTCTAAAAATAATCACCAGGTAAGGCAATGAGCCTACTCCATATTTCTTCTTCTGTATTTCATCTTCTATCGGCTCAAAGTCTAACCTGGTTGTATTGCTTGAAGACCTTTGCTTGAATTTATATTCCATTTCAATTCTAAATTCGTTGGCTGGCTTGAAGGGAACAATGACCTGCCAAAGAGAATAGTAATAAAATAATAAAGTAAAAAATGTCATTACCGTTAAGGGCGAAGTATTGATATGGATGTAATTGGATTTGTTGTGCCCCAGGGATAGGTATAGTTACCACTGGATACATCGATGCGGTTAGCATCACTCAAAAACTTACAGGAAGTGAATGTTATCGAATAAGGATAGGTCAGGGCTGCATCATTCGCATTGATAATGATAGAGGCAATATCCGGTATGCTTACTCCCGATATTTGTGCCACAGCAACACCTAGCGTTCCATTCACAGTTATTGAAGCAGGGTTTTTGATGTCCATCGACCCAGATGCAGTCTTTACCAGCTCAAAACTTACCTTGATCTTGCCATTGGTAGTGGTATAAGTCCATTGTCCCACCGCGGTAGCCGGGGCCGGGCTGCTTTTGCTGCATCCTGCACAAAGGGTGATAAGGCAAAGGCAGATGAATGATAAGAGAAAGCGCATAGATCTTCGTAATGAATTCGAAGATAAGTAATTTTAATCGCAAGGCGCAGAGTCGCTAAGTTAGTGTTAAGTATCAAAAAATATCAGTCGATTTATTAGAAGTTGTCCTTTTTGGACAACTTAAGAATCCCACTTCGCGACTCAGCGGTTAATTCAATTTGCCACAGAGATGCTAAATATTTCATTTCTTCATCCATCCGTTGGAAGCCATCCACGCTATGCAACGATCCATCCATATTTCGCAAAATTTATTTTCAAAACGAATCTCAATGCGGGATGGGTATCCGCGCAAAGTTGTTGTAAGGGGAGTAATGATATTGTTCTTGATGGAAATGTCCACTTTGTCTTCGATTCCACATTGTGTGAGAAATTTCTTTGGAAGAATCATTTTACGAATTCAGATATTATATTCGAGCCAGCTAACTATTGCCTATCGCTGACAATAATTAATTTTCACTGTCTTCATGAATTAATTTACCTTACCAGTGATGAGTCAAAAACAGAAAAGCGCCTGGTACGCGCTGTTGATCCTCTTCGGTATCAATACGATGAACTTTTACGACCGCCAAATCCTGGGGGCCGTCGCAGAACTGGTCCGCAAAGAATGGGTATTGAGTGATACCATGCTGGGCACACTGGGCACTGCCTTCATCCTAATGTATGCTATTGTGGGCGTGCCCTTGGGCCGACTGGCGGATACTTGGAACCGTAAGAAAATTCTTGGCATCGGTGTAAGTATCTGGAGCGTGCTGACGGCGGTCTCCGGCCTGGCTCCAAATTTTGGATGGCTTTTCGCAAGCCGCCTAGCCGTGGGAGTTGGTGAGGCGAGCTGTGCACCCGCAGCGAATTCCTTGATCGGTGATTTGTATCCACCGCGCCAACGTGCTTTGGCGCTTTCGATTTTTATGCTCGGTTTGCCCATTGGCATTTTTCTCTGTTATCGATTAAGCGGAATGATTGCCCAAGCGTACAGTTGGCGTGAAGCATTTTATTTTGCATGTATCCCGGGTTTGATCCTTGCGCTATTAGCATTTTCTATTTCTGAGCCAATGCGTGGCGCTTCGGAGGAACACCCTTCAGCGACCGGACAACGCGCCGGTTCACCCTATTGGGTCGTGCTCGCCATTCCGACAATATTGTGGATCATCGTTTCAGGTGCGTTGCACAATTTTAATATGTACGCCGTCAACGCATTCCTTCCAGCCTTTCTCATGCGTACCCACCTGATGGGTGTGAAAGATGCCACGAACGTCTCATCTATTGTGTTGGGTGCCGTAGGTGTCATCGGTTTATTGGGAGGAGGCTGGGCGGCAGATCGTTTGAGCCGTACCCGGACTGACGGTAAGTTATTGATATCCTCCATCACGATGTTCATCGCAGCGCCGTGCATTTACTTTGCCCTTAAGCAACCGCCCGGTGCAACCGTTCCATTCATGTTGTTGATGGGCACTGGTTCGATGATGATGTTCGTTTATTATTCCTGCGTCTATGCCACCATTCAGGATGTGATCGAACCAGCATTGCGCGGAACTGCCATGGCACTTTATTTCTTTGCGATGTATGTGTTGGGTGCCAGTCTCGGCCCGGTAGTCACGGGCATGTTAAGCGATCATTTCGCAAAGCAAGCGATGGCAGCATCGGGTGCCATTGCCATGACCGAATCATTCAAAGCTGCCGGCCTTCACAGTGCGATGTATGTGATCCCCCTGCTCTGCGCGGTCCTGGCGGGGGTGTTGTTTGCCGCATCACGTACCGTATCGAAGGATATGGAAAAATTGAAAAAGTGGCAACGCGAGCGGGCTATTGGGTGAAGGAGTCCCTTCATAAAGCTTAAATCGTTAATCCTTGTTCTTAAATCCATTATTTACGATTGACGATTTTTGATTTTAGAAGGTGTCCATTGAACTGCCTCTGTGTTTAGTCTATTGAAACACGCGGATATAATCGACCGCCATAAATTGTGGAAAGCTGGTGGTTTTATCAGGACTTCCCGGCCAGTTTCCACCAACGGCTACATTGAAAATAAAAAAGGCTTCCTCCCTTAATTCGCTTAATCCGGCTGGTGTTATATCGATTACGTGAAACTGAACATCATCCAGATACCATGTAATTGACGCCGCATTCCATTGGATAGAGAAAACATGAAATTCATCCGCAAATAATTTTCCATTCGTCAATGATCGATTGCCACCATATTGAGCATGGTTCCCGGCATCATCCCAATGGGCGGTGCCATAGACTTTGTTATCATTTCCAACGCCACCGATCATTTCCATGATGTCAATTTCACCGCATTTGGGCCATCCTACGGAAGAAATATTGGATCCCAACATCCACAATGCCGGCCAGATGCCTTGCCCCCTGGGCAACTTGGCGCGAATGTCAACACGCCCAAATTTAAAACTGTGTTTTCCCAGAGTGATGATGCGTGACGAAGTAAACTCTTTGCCACCGGTACTTTCCCTTTTTGCTTTGATAATCAGCATGCCATTTTCAACCACCGCATTTTTTTCCTGATAAAACTGTAACTCATTATTTCCCCAGCCGTTTCCCCCGATCTCGTGCTGCCAGTTTGAACCATTGAGGACCGTTCCATCAAACTCATCTTGCCATGCCAATATCATTCCAGTATAGCTGGTCGGTGTAGAATATCCCGTTGTGGGGATCATTACGTTTACTGTCACTTCAAGCTGTTTATCTATGGATAAGTTATCTTTTGAATACGCCACCACCTTGGCCAGATACAAGTCCGAAACTTTGTAGGTATAAGCGACATTTCCATCAGCAGATTCCGCCGTTGATCCATCACCAAAATAAAACACATAGTTAACGGAATTCTCAGCAGTGGCTTTGAACGTTACCAGCCCTGAGCCATCGATGCTAACTTTGGCAGACACATCAAGATTGTTCGGTTGTAATCCTAATTTTGTTTCATTTGCCTTGCATCCTGGGAGAATGCAAAGGAAAATGACTATCCAAACCCCATTGGTACATTTCGTCATTGGTAAAAATTTGTGCAATGTACAGTCAGTTATCGTTAATCCTTGTTCTTAAATCTCCGCCTTCGTTGGTGAAAGGGCGAGAAAATAGCAGCAGTCACCAACAACATCACCATGCTGCCGTTGACGCCTTCGTTGGTGTTCTTCACCAACGAAACACCTGGATAGTAATTCCGTTAGGAAATAAAAGGAACAAAGCTGCACTGAAGTCATATATTAAATTTGATTGTCTTGTCGGTGAAGAACACCACAAGGGCGAAGATAGAGTCCTGGTCGGTGACAACACCGCAGGCAAAAAAACAGGGGCTGGCTTCACTCAAGGCCAGGTTTCGAGACTCAAGACCATAAGCTATTATTCTTTTCCAACCCGGTCGAAAAATTCTTTTTGAAGCTGCAAAGTTTTTGTATCAGTCTTTATTGCTTTCAACGCCGCAACAAAAGAATCGATAAAGTGTTCAGTCACCAATTGTCCCAATTCACGGGTTGCCTTTGCTCCTTCGCCTGCGTAATGGTTGGGATAGCTTGCATACCACCAAATGGCGGTATAGACGTTGGGAATATTAAGCCGTTTTTGGTTTGCTCCTGATTCTATTGTGGCGCTGTCCATTTTTACCAGGTCGGGCCGGAGGTATAACAAAGCTGATGTTTCACGTTCTCCGGCATGCTGGTCGCCCGCAGGGTCTGACTTATAAATGGCAGCCACCTTTTTGGCGTATTCCGGATCCGATCC
>JAYWDP010000011.1:0-2773 GCA_043779775.1 Cyclobacteriaceae bacterium | reverse complement strand
TAATTCGACTTTCTTTGAGGATGGCTCCGATTTGTACATGTTCCTTTTCCGCCTCACCCTCCAGCTCATACATATCGCCCAGGATAGCTACTTTTCTTTCCGCTTTCATATCCGAAAGGTTGACAATGGCGGCTTCCATGGAGCTGGGGTTGGCATTATACGCATCCAGGATAATGATGTTGCTGTCTTTTTTAATTACCTGAGACCGCATACCCCCCGGACCATAGTCGGCAATGGCGCGATTAGCGGCAAGGGCCTCCACGCCAAAATATTTTCCAATGCACAAGGCTGCCGCGATGTTTTCAAAATTATAGGATCCTATTATTTGGGTGGTGATCTTCTCTCCGTTTTCCGCCTGGATGATGACGAACGGGTCTGCACTCAAAATTTCGCAGTGATAATAATCACCGGCGGCGGGATAAAATAACGGACTCTTAAACCGCTTCGCCATATTCGCAAGAATAGGATTTCGAGAATTAATGAATACCGATCCTCCCTGTGTGAGCAAATGATGATACAACTCAGATTTTCCCCGAATAATATTTTCAAACCCGCCAAAAGTGCCGATGTGCGCCTTGCCAATGTTAGTAATGAATCCGTGAGTGGGATTGGCGATGGCGCAAAGCGAAGCAATCTCCCCCACATGGTTTGCCCCCATCTCAATCACTGCAATTTCATGTGAAGCATCGATTGACAAAATGGTCAATGGTACCCCGATATGATTGTTGAGATTGCCTTTCGTGGCGAGTGCTTTAAATTTCTTACTCAACACATCCCTCACCAGTTCCTTGCTGGTGGTCTTCCCGTTGGAGCCCGTGAGTCCGAGCACCGGGATCTTGATCTGACTGCGGTGGTAGCGGGCAAGCTCCTGAAGGGCTTTCAACCCGTCCTCCACTAAAATGCAACGGTCATTGATCAGGAACTTCTTATCATCCACTACTGCATAGCTGGCTCCTTTTACAAGCGCTTCTTCAGCAAATTCATTCGCGTTGAATGTTGGTCCCTTCAGCGCAAAGAATACCGAACCTGAGGTGATCTGGCGCGTATCGGTAGATACTTTACCTGTTTCTAAATACTTTTGGTACAATTCGGCGATTTCCATGATGAATTTCCGTGTGAAAGATAACAGCCAAAAAATATCCAGCGTTATAGAGGTGTAAATTTATGGGGCGATTTTTGTTTTTTCTGCTGTTACCCTTCCCGCTGGTGGCCCAATTTACCTACACCATTGACCAATCCATACCGGTGAAATCCGAAGGTAAAACGTTGGCGAACGCATGGGCTGGAGGCCTTAACGCCGCACAGGTCAGTACCATGGACCTAAATGGCCAGATAAATAAGAAAAAAGGATATCTCCTTTTTGTTGTCATACTCTTCATGAAGGCGCAAGGACTTCCTAAGATATTTTTCTGCCTCTTCCTCCTTTCCGAGTTTATCATAGGCCATTCCAGCATTCCCCAATGATGTTGCTAAAAAACTGCCGGTTATTCTGTTCTTCAAATTCCCGAGTAGCCAGCAACGAATAATAAATCGAGCTGTCGTAATTGGGTAAGTAAAAATAAACCGATCCCAGATTGGCATGACAAGCCGCAACACCAAACTTGTTTCCCAGTGACTGATAAATGGAAAGCGCCTCATGGTAATAGCCGACTACTTTTTTGTATTCTTTCTGAGCTTTCAGAACAATGCCAATATTGCTTATGCCCATAGCAATTTTAGAACGATCGTTTAATCGCTCAAAAATCCGACGAGCTTCAAAGTAGTATTCCATTGCCTTCTGGTAATCGTCTTTTTCATCGCAAATAATTCCAATATCGTTCAGTGTTTTAACAGTTTTCGAGTCGTCTCCGATCTGCTGACGTAATGCCAAAGCCTGCAGTTCAAAATTCAGCGCTCAGGGTAGTTTCCCTGTGCCTCATGGGTCACCCCCACATAATTGAGTGCTTCACTCCATATCCTTCTGCTTCGCCTCACGGGACATCCTCAACGCTTCCAGACCGAACTGTCGTGCCGTATCGGCATTTATAAACCGGTATTCCCAACATAATTCCAGAGGAGTTTTGATTCTGGCCTCATTTTCAGTTTTGGGCAACACTGCCCTTAGGCTGTCAATATTGGTATTTTGGCCCAATGAGGTGGTAACTATGATTAAGTAAATCTGCCATCAGGAGCAGGGTGTCTCCATTATTTTCAGTACAGCTTGGATAATTGAGGGCCTTTTGCCGATATTTGCAGTCCTTTTTAAGGAAATAGTTAAAAATCAATGAGTTATGGCAAGGGTTTGTGAAATCACAGGAAAGCGTCCGCACGTTGGAAACAAAGTTTCTCACGCCAACAACAAGAGCAAAAGAAGGTTTTATCCAAACCTCCAGACGAAGCGTTTTTACATTCCTGAGGAAGGGAAGTGGATTACACTGAAGCTTTCGACCAAGGCAATCAAAACGATCAATAATAAAGGCATCACGGCAGTATTGAAAGAAGCCCGCGCTAAAGGATTTCTGGCAAACTGATTAAATACAAAAGACAATGGCAAAGAAAGGCAATCGAATTCAGGTGATACTGGAATGTACCGAACATAAAGCCACCGGCCTTCCCGGTATGAGCCGGTATATAACAACCAAGAACCGCAAAAACACAACTGAGCGCATAGAGTTGAAGAAATACAACGCGCTATTGAAGAAGTACACTTTACACAAAGAAATTAAGTAATCATGGCAAAGAAAGTTGTTGCATCCTTAAAGAAAACTGACGGAAAGAATTTCGCCAAAGTGAT
>JAYWDP010000010.1:0-8103 GCA_043779775.1 Cyclobacteriaceae bacterium | reverse complement strand
TATTATTTTCGCTGGTACTCACCTTGTTTGTCATTCCGGCCATGTATTCATTCCTGTCCAGAACAAGAAAACACATTGATTTTGATAATGTAGAGCCTGCAATTAGAGAACCTGAACCCCAGAAGGAATTGGCATATGAAGCGTAAATTTTTTGGCCTTTTCCTCGGGATCATCTCCTTCGTCGACCTGTCAGCACAAGAAATCAAGCTGGAAGAGGTAGTCCAGCTTGCACTACAGAAAAACTATGATGTGCGTGTCATTCAAAAGACTTCAGACATTGCCTCCAACGATAACCGGTTCGCGTTTGGCGCTTTCATTCCACTGCTCAATGCGAACGGATCGTACCTAAAAAACACAAATGATTCCCACAACATAACCTTCGCCGATGTGGAAACCATCCGTGAAGGAGCCAGGTCCACTCAAACGATTGGATCACTTCAACTGATCTGGACGCTCTTTGATGGCACTCGCATGTTTGCAACACGAAAACGAATTGAAGAATTGGCGGTGCTGGGAGAAGCCAACGTTCGCAACCAGATGATGAACACCACCGCGTCGGTCATGACAACCTATTATAATATCATTCGGCAAAAACAACAACTGAAAGCAATCGAAGAGCTTATGGCGGTGAGTGTGGAGCGGGTGAAACTCGCTGAAAAGAAATTGCAGGTAGGCACAGGTGGCAAACCGGAACTGCTCCAGGCCAAGGTGGACCTTAATGCTCAACGGACCGCCGTATTGCAACAGCAAACGCTTATACAACAATTAAAAGATCAACTGAACGGTTTGCTGGGCATGGCGCTGCCGGATCAATACGAAGTTACCGATACCATACCCATCAATCTTTTATTAACGATGGAGGAGATTATCACGAACATAGAGAATACGAATCAAACACTGGTAGTGGCAAAAAAGAATATCGATGTAGCCAATCTTGTACTGCACGAAAACAGAGCCGGTCGCTCACCCATCCTTAATTTTGTTTCGGCTTATAACTATAACCAGAATGAAAATGAATTGCAGACCAGTCCGGTGGCCCAAAAATACTCCCGTAACAAGGGATATAATTACGGATTGACAGTTTCAATACCCATCATGAATGCCATGAATGTTAATCGCCTCATTGCTCAAGCTAAAATAAATATTGACCGTCAAAAACTTATCTATGATCAGCAATTGACGCTGGCGGTCGTGGGTGTCAGAAACGCATTTGTGAATTATGATAATGCTAAAAAAGCTTTACTTATCGAAGAAGAAAATATTTTGCTGGCCAGGGAAAATGTGATGATTGCGCTGGAAGGGTTTAAACGAGGGATCACAACCTATATCGAACTAAGGACCGCTCAGCAAAGCCTGGCCGATGCCTATAATCGCCTCATCGCTGCGCGGTACCTTGCAAAGACCTCAGAAGTTGAGTTGCTCAGGCTCAAGGGAAGCTTGTTGAATTGATTTCATTTAAGAGAAATGAAAATTAGTTGTTCCCGTTATTGATCAATTAAATCCGATAGCTTGAATTTCTGGAGCATGTAGTAAAGGAAGTTGAACGAAAGCGCATCATCATAAGCGTCCTTGGGATTATTCTTACTTGCATCCGGTCTTACAATCTTATAAGGATGGTTAGGCGAAACGCGCGGTGTCAATTGAAGAGAATCTTTAACCGTGGTAGGATGACTGTTGGTACGTTCATAAATCAAAGTCTTATCTTCGTCGAGATTTAGTTCATGATGATTGGGGTCCTGGGTTTCAAGAATGGGTAATTCTTCCTGCGCCTGCGCGGAAAGTGCCAGCATTAATACGGCTGCAAAAGTGATCAGAAGATTCGAAAAGTTTAATTTCATGTTACTTCAGAAGAACTTGATGTCCAGCGAATTAATTTGAGTTGCGAAAGATATAAAAATTTGTCAAATGATCACAGGGGAAGACTTTAGCAAGGTTGATGTCAGGGCAGGTACTATTTTGAAGGCAGAACCATTCCCGGAGGCCAAAAAACCTGCTTTTAAGCTTTGGGTTGA
This sequence comes from Cyclobacteriaceae bacterium, assembly GCA_043779775.1. Taxonomy (GTDB): domain Bacteria; phylum Bacteroidota; class Bacteroidia; order Cytophagales; family Cyclobacteriaceae; genus ELB16-189. The sequence continues at coordinate 6,091 of JAYWDP010000010.1, read as the reverse complement.
CCTGGGGCCCGGGCTTGGGATTAGAAAATCCAGTGCACAAATTACCGAACATTACGGGGTGGGCGATCTTCCAGGGCGTCAGGTGGTATGCGTGGTAAACTTCCCGCCCCGGCAAATTTCCAACTTCATGTCCGAGGTGCTGGTTACCGGGTTCCCGGACGAAAATGGCTACGTCGTACTCACCGCCATTGACAAAAAGGTGGCCAACGGAGCCAGGTTATTCTAATCATGCACTTCCAGAAATTAATTGATGTTTGTCAGGGAAAGGTGCTTCAGCTCGCCGAAGACCGGCCCGTTCAAACCTTGTTGATCGACAGTCGAAAAGCTGTTGTTAGTGAGGGCTCAGTTTTCTTTGCCTTGAAAGGTGACCGGCATGATGGACATGAGTTTATAAAAGACCTGTATCATCTTGGACTGCGTCAATTCATAATTGAAAATGAAATTGAACTCGCTTCCTTTCCGGGGGCCAATATTCTAAAAGTCCGCTCATCGCTTTCCGCACTGCAGGCGATTACGGCAGTTCACCGGAGTGAATTTCATATTCCTGTGATCGGCATCACTGGTAGTAATGGCAAAACCATTGTCAAAGAATGGCTCTATCAGGTATTATCTCCCGATCTGCAGATTGTAAAAAACCCTGGCAGCTATAATTCTCAGGTAGGTGTTCCCTTATCTGTTTGGCAAATAAATGATAAGCACGAGTTTGGGATTTTTGAAGCTGGAATTTCAAAGCCTGGTGAAATGGAGAAGCTTCAATCAATCATCCAGCCAACCCTTGGCCTGTTTACCAATTTGGGCAGTGCCCACGATGAAGGGTTTTCAAGTCAGAGAGAAAAGGTCTCTGAAAAAGTAAAATTGTTTAGGAATTGTGAACGGGTAGTCTATTGTAAAGACCATACCATCGTCGACGAAGCACTGGGAAATAAAAACCAAACATTCACCTGGGGGCATCATCTGGAATCTGACGTCCGCATAACATCTCAGAATGCCTCCGACTTTACTATTTCATTCAACCAATCGAGTTTCACCCTCCATCTCCCTTTTCTGGACATGGCGTCACAGCAAAATGCATTTCATGTAATCGCAGTAATGCTTCTTCGAGGTTATGCGCCTGCCGTTATTCAGGAGCGGATCAGCGCTTTCCGCGCTGTGCCGATGCGGCTGCAGTTGAAACAAGGAATAAACCGTTGTCTGCTCATAGATGATTCCTATAACAATGACCTGGCCGGTCTCCAAATCAGTCTGGATTACCTCAAGAATCAGCAAAAAACAAGAAAGACATTAATTCTATCCGATATCCTTCAGTCCGGACTCAGTGATCAGCAGCTGGTAGCAAAAATCAAGGCTTTAGTCACGACGGGCGGAGTAAAAAGAATCATTGGCATTGGCCCAACGCTTCTTGCTTCCGTATCACTTTTTCCGGGAAACACATTCTACTCATCCACGGCAGTATTTCTCAATTCAATTACACCGGAGTCCTTTTCTGACGAAGTAATTCTGATCAAAGGGGCTCGCGATTTTCAGTTTGAAAAAATTATTCAACGCTTGCAGCGAAAGGTGCACGGTACCGTAATGGAAATTGATCTAAATTCCCTGGTTCACAACTTGAATTACTTCAAATCGCTGCTTAACCCCGGCACCAAACTGATGGCCATGGTCAAGGCCTTTGCCTATGGCAGCGGTAGTGAAGAAGTGGCCAACTTACTGCAATATCATCGCGTGGACTATCTGGGTGTCGCTTACGCCGATGAGGGGATCGATCTGAGAAAAAATAATATTTCACTTCCCATTATGGTAATGAATCCTTCAGCGGAAAGCTTTGAATCCCTGCTGGAATTTCAACTTGAACCAGAGATGTACAGCCTCCGTATTTTACAGTCCTTCGCCGACTTCCTGGATGGACGCAAATCCATGGTCCATCTTAAAGCGGATACCGGAATGCACCGGTTGGGCATTGTAGAATCTGATCTTGAAGGAGCCTTGCAAATTCTGAAAATCCATCCGAATATCAGGGTGGGCTCCATCTTCTCCCATCTTTCCGGCGCGGACACAAAAGAGCACGATAATTTTTCACAACAACAGGCGAAAATTTTCGTCCGTATGGCCGATCTGGTTGAAAAGGCCCTGGGTTATCGGCCCCTGCGGCACTTATTGAATTCATCCGGCATCCTCCGGCTGCCGCAGCATCAGTTCGAGATGGTACGGCTGGGCATAGGATTGTATGGCGTGGATCCTACTGAAGATGGAATTGCAAGTTTGAAACCGGTCGTGACGTTAAAAACCTTCATCTCACAAATCAAAAAAATCAAAGCGGGAGAGACCATTGGCTACGGAAGAAAAGGCAAAGCAAAAACAGACATGACCCTGGCGACCCTCGCCATTGGATATGCCGACGGTTTCAGCCGGAGTTTCAGTCAGGGTAAAGGAAAAGTATTAATCCGGGGACAACTTGCACCCGTCATCGGCACTGTCTGCATGGATATGACGATGGTGGATATCACGGGCTTCGAAGTTCAGGAAGGTGATGAGGTAATTATCTTTGGGCCCGGACTGCCCATTAACACGGTAGCTGGATGGATCAACACCATCCCCTATGAGTTACTGACCAGCATGAGTGAACGGGTGAAAAGGGTGTTTTATGATGAATCAATCTAAAGCTCAAAGTTTAAGGTTCAAAATTTACCGCGAGCCAACATTGGACTTTGAACATGAGACCTTGACCTCAACAAATTGTTATACAAATTGAGCGATATTTCCCAGTCCTTGTCGGATAATTTTCAATTCATGATCAGAACAATCAACCACGGTTGAAGGAATATTCCCTCCGGGTCCTCCGTCGATCACCAGGTCTACCGTGTGTTTAAAATCTTCATAAATCTCTTCCGGGTCGGTACTGTATTCTTTTAATTCATCATCATTTTTAACGGATGAATTGACCAACGGATTGCCCAGGAGATTGACGATCGCCAGGGGAATAATATTTTGGGGGATACGTATGCCCACCGTTTTCTTGTTGATCCCCAAAATTTTTGGAACCTGGCTGCTGGATTCAAAAATAAAAGTAAACGGCCCCGGGAGCGAGCGCTTCAGCATTTTGAATTCCGGTGTTTCAAGGTGTCGTACGTATTGTGAGATATGGCTCAGGTCGGAGCATATGAATGACAAATTCATTTTTTGTGGCTTGATGTTCTGTAGTTTGCACAGCCGCTCAACCGCCCGGCGGTTCAGCAGATCACAGCCAATGCCGTAGACGGTATCGGTGGGATAGATGATCACGCCACCTTTCAGCAGCACATCCACCGCACTTTTGATCTTGCGGGGCTCCGGATTTTCCGGATGGATTTTTATTAATTCCGCCTGCATGCTCGTAGTTGGTCCAACGTTTAAAGTCCAAAGTTCAGTGTTCTGCTTCGGGTTGAAAAACATGAAACTTTAGACTTTGAACCTTAAACATTCATATCCTGTAAAACTAACGCTTTTGATCCACCGACATTTTCTTATTTTTGAAACTTCTTTACTATGCCCGAGATACAAAAAACTAAACTGGCAGTGTTTTTGGTCGGCTCTATGCTGCTCATATCATTTTCCTTTTACTTCTATCAGATCATTTATACGCCCAATGTACTTGTGGATAAGGACGACCGGTTATTCGTTATTAAATCCGGCACTACCTATCGCGGAGTCCTCGAGGACTTGGGGAAGCAGAACATGGTCAATGATATGGTTTCATTTGGTTTTCTGGCGCGTCTGAAAGATTTTGACAAGAATATCCGGCCAGGCCGCTACATGCTGCGGAGGAACATGAGGAATCTGGAGGCCATCAACGCCCTGCTCGGAGGCCGGAATGAATCGGTCAGCGTTACTTTCACCCACGTGCGACTGCTCACTGACTTGGATGAAAAAATCACAAAGAATATCGGGGTCACCCCAGAAGAATTTGAAGTTGCCCTGAATGATTTCATGGATGGAAACCAGGAGGGATTTACAAAAGATAATATTCTCTGCATGTTTATTCCCAATACCTATCAGGTGTATTACAATGTTGTCCCTGAAGAGCTGGTGGAACGTTTGTATGGGGAATATCAAAAGTTCTGGACCAAGGAGCGAAAATCAAAAGCGGCGGAAATCGGTTTAACCCCTATTGAGGTTTCCATTCTTGCTTCGATTGTTCAGGCGGAAATAGTGAAGCAGGAGGAAGCGCCCATCATCGCGGGACTTTATATCAACCGGCTTAAGAAAGATATTGCGCTGCAGGCCGATCCAACCCTGGTATATGCCGTGGGTGACTTTACCCTTAAACGGGTACTCAACGAACATAAGGAAATTGATTCTCCCTATAATACTTACAAGTATGCAGGCCTTCCGCCCGGGCCGATTAACATGCCACAGATTATTAATATTGATGCCGTGTTAAATTATGAGAAAAGCAAATATTTATACATGTGTGCTCGTGAAGATTTTTCAGGTTATCACAATTTTGCCACCAACCTTAGTCAACATAACATCAACGCGGCCAAGTACCAGCGTGCACTCAGTATCGAAATACGCAAGGGGAGGGCTAAAAGCAGGGGAAAATAATGTATCAGACCGAAACCCACATCCGCGTGCGTTATGCTGAGACTGATCAAATGCAATACGTATACTATGGCAACTATGCGATGTATTATGAAGTGGCCCGTGTGGAAAGCCTGCGGCAGTTAGGGTTGACGTACAAAGAGCTTGAAGCGATGGGTATCATCATGCCAGTGCTGGAAAACCATTCTTTTTTTATCGCCCCCGCGCTTTATGACGAATTGTTGAAAATTGTCGTTAGCATTCCTGAAAGGCCGACCGTGAGAATCCGGTTTCACTGTGAAATCTTCAATGAACAGGAGAAACTGATCCACCGGGGTGAAACGCTGCTCGCCTTTGTCAACCAGAAAACCGGACGACCCTGCCGGCCTCCGGAAGCTTTTGAGAAAGTATTAGCTCCGTATTTCTAAATTTGCTGCGAAGCGACCCAGCCGACAGAGACTTATAGCGGACAAAGCATGAAATACCACCACCGCAAACGCATTTTAAGAATCCCCTCGGCTCGCATAGGACGCTCCTGGTTAAAAAAAATTAAGATCAAGGGGAGCGAGCACCTTACGTTGTATAAGTTTTTCAAAATATTCTTTTACAACATATCCGAAGATGAAATCATGGACCGCTCGAATGGGGTGGCATATAATTTCATCCTGGCCATTTTTCCTACCATTATATTTTTGTTCACACTCATTCCGTACATCTCTGATTTTTTTCCGACGATCAGCCGTAACAGCATCATGCTTTTCTTAAGTGACTACTTGCCGCCGAGTATGTACGAAGTTATTTCCTCCACCGTGTTGGATATTCTGAGCAAACAACGCGGCGGACTACTGACATTCGGATTTGTATTTGCCATGTTCCTGGCCACCAACGGCATGATGGCCCTTATGCGATCGTTTAATGCCTGCTACAAAACGGTAGAGAACCGGGGATTTATCCGCATGCGACTTACAGCCTATGGCCTAACCATGTTATTGGCAATGGTATTGTTATCGGCGGTAGTCCTGTTGATTGTAGGAGAGATCATGATCAACAAGGTAACCCACGAGATTTCAGACCTAAGCCAGATCCGGTATGAGAAGCTCTCCATCCTGGGGTTATTTGCTCTGCGCTTCATTGTCATTTTTGTTGTATTCTTTTTTGCCGTGTCCTTCATTTATTATTTCGGACCGGCGGTGCATTACAACTGGAAGTTTTTCTCCATCGGCTCACTCATTGCCACGCTCGCTTGCCTGGGAGTATCCTATGGCTTTTCATTCTACATCACCAACTTTGCCAGCTACAACAAAGTCTATGGTTCCATCGGTGCGCTCATTGCGCTCATGGTGTGGATCCAGCTGCTGACGGTGGTCTTACTGTTCGGTTATGAAATCAACGCGAGCCTGCATTATGGCCAGAAGCTGGAGGCCATTGCGCACCACACCCGGGTGAAGAGGAGGGAGAAGAGTGGAAGGTGAGAAAACCTTAACCGCGTAGCCACTTCGGGTGCCTACGCTAAAGCTTTGGCGCCAGCGTGCGAATG
>JAYWDP010000009.1:0-2799 GCA_043779775.1 Cyclobacteriaceae bacterium | reverse complement strand
CCACGCTACCAGGACCTCATCACCAAACTGGAGCAAGTGAGCGGCTGGAAAAAAAGAGGCAAGAATGAAGGATTTGGAGTGGCCATTACCGAATGTTTCTCCAGCATAGTTGGTGAAGTGGTGAAAGTATCCAAGCGGCCTGACGGTAAAATAAAACTGGATAAAGTGTGGGCCGTGATGGACTGCGGCTGGTATGTCAATCCGGACATCATTAAAGGCCAGGTGGAGGGAAGCATTATCATGGCCCTCGGCGCGGCCACCAAACATGCTACTCATTTTGCCGAGGGAAGGGCAGTTGAGAAGAATTTCGACTCCTATAAGATGCCGCGCATCAATGACATCGGGGAAATCGAAGTGCATATCATGGACAACGAGGAAAAAGCGGGTGGCGTTGGTGAGCCTGGATTGCCCCCATTTACCCCGGCGCTAACCAATGCCATTTTTGATCTTACCGGCAAAAGAATAAGAAAACTGCCTTTTGCACTGGAAGAGGTCTAATCAAACATTTTTTTTCATTTAATAGACGGCGTTGACAATACTCCGTTTAACTATTAATTCTATGAGCATGAAATTTGTCGCCATTCTATTCGTCATTGTAGGAATTGCTTCACTGACCGCATTTCAAAAACCATCTTTTGATTTGAAGGCCAGTGTCGCCAATGGCAAAGAGGTATATGTTATCTACTGCCTTTCCTGCCACATGGAGCAGGGAGAAGGGATGGAAGGCATCTATCCTCCCCTCGCGAAATCCGATTATCTCATGGCTGATAAAAAAAGATCCATTCATCAAGTGTTATATGGGGCTACCGGAGAAATGAAGGTGAAAGGTAAAATCTATTCCATGGACATGACCGGTTTTGATCTGACGGATAAAGAGGCGAGTGACGTATTGAATTATATACGCAACTCCTTTGGGAACAAGGGGGATGCGGTAACTCCTGATCAGGTAAGGGCCTCAAGAAAGAAGTAAATATCATTCTTTCGATGAATGACCTTAAATCAAATATCCCACTGGCGATTTTGATTATTGCAATCGGAGTTCTTTCATATTTTGTTTACGACTTGTTGTTTTCAAAACCTAAACATCTGCAAGGAACAATCATAGAGAAGATTTTTGTTCCCGCACGTACCGTCGTTGGCTCCACTCCTTATGGGGGCGCCAGAAGAAGTAATTATTTCATCACGGTACAAAGAACAGAGCAATGGATCGCAATAGTAAAAATGGAACCCGGAGATACATTATTGGTACATTGCTTGTCAAAGCACTATAATTCGAAAAATGTAGGTGACCCGATTCACTTCAAGAAATACGAAGGCGAGCACTTCCATATCAAATACTTTGCGCATAATGAGGAGGAAGATTAGAATTGAATGAGAATGAAATTAACGAAATTGATTATGAATATCGATTTTGAATGCCGTTGTTTAGTTAACGAAGCGATGAATGCATTTCACGCCTGCCTGGCGCGGAGACCGCTTCGGCGAAGGCAAGCAAAGCTAAACGCAAAGGAAACGAAGTACCCTGTTTTGCGTTCTTTGCGCTTTCTTTGTGCACTTCGCGTGAACCTCTTAAATCCTCAAATAAGAGTTACATTCTCTAGCTAAACGAAAATTTGTATTTTAATTATTCCAATATGAAAAATAGAAACATATTCACTATTGCATTCCTTTTTTTAGCTGCCCAAGCGCTATGCCAGAATTACGAGAAAATCATCCTCGACCAAAATCAACCCCGAACCGGTTATTACCTCGCCGTAAAACCCGCAGGGCCCATTGATGGGGTCCTGGTCTTACTCCCCGGTTTTGGTGAATCTCCTGAAAATGTGTTCCCGGAGACAAAACTTCATAACACAGCATATTCCAATAATATTTTGACCGTCATCATCCCATTCGGAGATAAAATTTATGCTGACGGACCAACGATTTCAAACATCAACCGTGCATTGGAAGATTCTATCAAACGATTCGGGATAGCAAAGAACAAATTCATAATCGGTGGATTCTCCGCTGGCGGCACCATTGCACTGCGCTATACTGAACTTTGTAATGAAAGTCCATCTTCCTTCCCGATAGAACCGAAAGCAGTTTTTACTATTGATTCTCCTATTGACTTATTTGATTTGTGGCGTTACTTCGATAGGGAAATTGAAAGAAATTTTTCGCCAGTGGGTATGGCAGAAGCCAGAAATATTAAAGCATTTCTTACTAAGGATCTTAAGGGCACCCCGGAAAGTAATCCGGAAGCTTACGAATCAAGCTCCCCGTTCCATGCAGACTTGCAACGCGCTGGCAATGAAAGATATTTAAAAGACATTCCTGTCAGGGTGTATCACGATTTGGACATTGTTTGGCAATTGAAAAACCGAAGGAGAAGTCTTTTTGATAATAATGCAGAATGCGCCTCCGAACTTATTGCCCGGCTTATGCTCATGGGAAATGACAGGGCGGAATTCATGATCGCAAAAACTCCAGGTTACAGAAGTAACGGCATGAGGCATACTCATTCATGGTCAATTGTGGATGAAGTCGAACTTATTCAGTGGATGAAAGGGGTATTAAAAGGATAAGAGCAAATGGTTTCAGATTTCAAGTTGCAGGTTAGCGCTTCGTTGAACAATTTGAAATCTGAAATTTGAAACTTGAAATTACTTGAAACTTGAAAACCGCTATCATCATCCTTGCTGCCGGCGCTTCATCCCGCATGGGCCAGTCGAAGCAGCTACTAAAAATCGGGAATGACTCATTGCTTACACATGCTGTCCTTGTCGCGCAGGAGTGCGGTGAACACGCCACAATAGT
>JAYWDP010000008.1:0-20299 GCA_043779775.1 Cyclobacteriaceae bacterium | reverse complement strand
GTCGGCCTTGCTAAAAGCAAATATGGTGACAAAGGTCCCGCAATATTTTAAGTGTAAACGGGAATATTCTGATACGATTGTTTCTTTTTTTGTAAAGGAGAAGGGCGTAACAAGAAACCGGTTTCATATGAATGGCCAGACGTCTGTTTTCGTTCTGAAATAGTTACATCCCAACATGACAGAGTAGGACTTATGCCTATTTCATCTGAAACAGTAATTAAGGCCTCCTCATCTTTCACTCCATCCGGTTCACATCCACCTTCACTACAATATTCTGTTTGCCTGAACTAAAGATAATTCCCTTAATGGGTGCAACATCAAAGTAGTCCCTGCCAAAAGCAACGGTGATATGATTATGAGACGGCATCAGGTTATTGGTGGGATCGAACTCGACCCAGCCAATTCCAGGAAAGTAAACCGCTATCCAGGCGTGTGATGCATCCGAGCCAACGAGTTTTGTCTTCCCGGGCGGCGGCAAGGTCTCTATGTAACCACTCACATAACGTGCCGGTATGCCCATGTTGCGCACGCAGGCTATCATGAGGTGGGCAAAATCCTGGCATACCCCCTTGCCTGAAGTAAGCACTGATTCTACGGGAGTATTTACGGTGGTGAAGCCGGGTTTGAACTCCAGTGAATGGTAGATCTTTTGCATCAGGGATTGACAGCCACTCCACAAGGTTGCATCTTCCGGAAAGCAATCCTGTGCGAACTTCCGTATGGATGCACTTTGCGGAACGTGCAGGGAGGGCAAAGTGTATTGGATCACCTCCGCATAAACATCGCCCTGGAGGGACAATTCGGACCGTACGTCTCGCCACAGCAAAGTCGAGCGGAATGCCTGATCGGCCTGGGTGCGGTTCACGATATCTACGATACTTTCTGATATGATTTCAAGTTGTGCGTGCTCTTTGTATATCGAGATGAACAACAATGTATTCCCAAAGAAATCAGTGCGGTAGGTTACCTCATCGGGAGTCGGGGTGACAACAACCTTGGACGAAACACAATTCTGTTCAGGAAGTGTAAGCGGAACCAAACACAACCTGTTGTGCCCGATGCTTACAGTCTCCTGATAGAGGTACTCGGTAGTATGTCTGATTTTATAGCGCATCCTTACACTTCAAATTGAAACCCATCTTTACTGCTCTGCGGCTGATAGGTGGTGTGACTGAAATAATTGGAATTCAACTTGGTGGAGATGACCGAAATTTGCTTTTGGAGTACGTCACAAAATTCATCCAGCGCTTCGCGGTGCCCGGTTTTTTCGTCGGCCGTTGCCAGCTCCTCTATATTCATCAGTCTGACCTGGCTGTAGCATTCAAATACCAGCCGCGAGATTTCATTGTCGTTGGCATCGCCTCCTTTCTGCGACAGGTTGCGGGCGTACTTCAATAGTCCTTCCAGTTGCGAAAAAATGGAAGTGGGGTTTTGACTGTTCAGAAACAACAGGTCAATCGTTGGCACAATGTGTAATGAGGTCCGGTAAACGGATCGATAGGAGGAAAGGTTTTGATTACTAAGCAAGAGTGCCTCCAGCAGCTGAAACTCTGCGCTTTCCTCGTGTTTATAAGTCAAGATGGATTTATATTGAGCCAGCTCCATGAGAATTTCTTCCATCAGCTGACCCATCCTGTACATGGTCCGTCCATCGCTGCGGTACATGCTTTGTCGTGTCATTTCCGCAAATGAGAGAAGGCCCCCGGTGAGTTGGTCGAGCAGGGAGAGCACATGGCGTATGTCGTTGGGTTCTATGGCGGCAATCCTGCGCTTCACATGTTCAATTTCGTCAATAATCCTCCAGCTGTCGACGGTCCATCGATCGCGGGCGGCATACATCGACTTCAAAAGATTGTTCAGGGTAAAGAGTATGCTTCCGACACGATCGGGGTTGCAAATGAGTTGATGAATCTCCGCGAGCGGATTACTCATTTCGGCTTCCGCATCCTCTACAAATCCGGGATAAGTATTTGTAATGTGGGTGACTGTCTGCAATAAAACACGAAGTGATTCGGTATCATTGCCATGGTTGACAAAATCAGTCTGTGTGAGGTTCCGCACAACAATCCGAATGAAGCGCGATGTTCTAATGACACGTTGTGTATAACGGCCCACCCAAAACATATTTTCTGCCGCCCGGCTGGGGAGCACGGCTTTCCGTTTCATGTCGGGCGTAGACTGAACTCCGGCGGAAGCAATGTTATTAATAGTGGCTTCTACCCAGGTGTCCTTTGAAATACCTCCATCCTGATTGGAAACCAGGAAACTTCCTTTTTCAGATGAGCAGCGTGTCAGTCCGCCCCGCATCATTTCATAGCCGCCTTTGTTCGCCACCAGGTACGACCGAAGGACGGTAAAGCGAGGTTCCAGTTTTTCCTTTGTAAATACCGGAGATGTTGAAAAGGCTATTTCCTCCTGGCCTACGTAACGGGAGGGTTCGAATTTGATCTTCCGGATCAGCTCTTCCTTCTCTGTTTTTGACAGTTGACTGCCCATTACGGTTTTGAAACCACTCATGCGCTCAATGGTTTTTATGACGAGCGTATCGATATGATCGATTACAAAGTCCATTTCCTTTTTTTGCCCGCACCACCAGGTGGCAATCATCGGGATGATGGGATCCTCGTTGAGAAAATACTGGAAGGCACGGTGAAGGAACGCCATCAACCCTATATTCTCAAGGATGCTGCTTCCCAAGGGATTGGCGACAGCGACATTTCCTTTGCGAATGGCCTGCAATAAACCGGGTATTCCCAATTGCGATTCTTCACGAAGTTCAAGTGGATCGCAAAATGTATCATCTACTCTGCGTACAATAATATCTACTTTTTCAAGACCCTCTACAGTCTTGATCCAGACGAAACTGTCGCGCATGATCAGATCCTCACCTTGCACCAGTGTTATGCCCAGGTAGGAAGCTAGGAAGGCGTGTTCAAAATATGTTTCGTTGCGTGGCCCTGGCGAGAGCAGAACGATCCGTGGGTTTTCTTTACCCTGCGGAGCGATCTGGATCAGAGCCTGCATCATGCTGTTGAAGAACCCACCCAGCTTGGCCACCTGGTATTGCTGGAATAGTTCCGGTACAATCCGGCTGAGGGCACTTCGGTTTTCCAGGGCGTAACCCATGCCCGAGGGTGCCTGGGCCCGATCTTTGATCACCCATATTTTACCATCGGGGCCACGCGAGAGGTCTGCCGAGTATAACGTCAGCTGGTGTTCACCGGGCAATTTTATTTTATCGCAAGGACGCAGGAAGCCAGGGTGAGAATAGATAAGTTCGGGTGGAATAATTCCTTTCTTCAGCAGCGCCCTTTCTCCGTAAAGGTCTTCCAGTATCTTATTGAGGACGAACGCACGTTGCTGCATGCCACTTTCGATGCCTCGCCAGTCAACGGCAGAAACAACAAGCGGAATGGCGTCCAGCAGCCAGGGCCGATTCAGCCCGTTGGAATCACCGTACACGTTGTAGGTGACACCGTTCTCCTGCAGGAGTTTCAATAATTCCTGTTGGCGGATTTTGAGTTCATGCGTGCCCAGGTTCTCAATATTGGTGAGCAAATTCTTCCACGATTCTTTTGCTCCGGTGGTATGGCTAAAGCACTCGTCCAACACGGGTTGTTGAGAGAAATAACCCTCCGTAAGATTGCCGATTGAAAGTTGGGATAATTGTTTTTCCATTGCTGTCGCAGCCATCAAAACTGGCGCAAATCTAAAGTACGTGGATATTCCGGACTTATTTTCAAGGGTGGAGCATCAAAGTTTTTAGGAATTTCATGGGGTTCCAAATATCGGGAAACGGTGCTAAAACTTTCTGTAGGAGTAATTACGCCTTGCGTATGACCCTGGCTCCAGAAGCGACTGATTCTTCTGCCCTCGGCTTCATATGAATTCACCGGGAAGGTATCGTAACTTCTTCCCCCCGGATGCGCCACATGATAGGTGCATCCACCTATGGCCCGGTGGTTCCAGCTATCCACCACATCAAATACCAACGGAACATCTTTCCCCAGCGTTGGATGCAAGGCGGAAGGAGGAGTCCACGCGCGGTAACGCACCCCCGCCACATATTCTCCTTTCACCAGCGTGGCCTGCAAGGGGAGGGGTACCCCGTTGCAAGTAATCATATACCGGTCCGTATTAAAATTCTTAACTTTTACTTCAACACGTTCTACCGAAGAATCCACAAATCGCGCGGTACCTCCCTGCGAAGTTTCCTCACCCAGAACATGCCAAGGTTCAATTCCCATGCGCACGAGAAGATCCATCTCCAGAACTTTTATTTTTCCATACAAAGGAAAGCGGAATTCAAAAAAAGTCTCCAGCCAATCGAGTTGAAACGGATATCCGGCTTCCTGCAAGTCACGGGTTACTTCGGCCAGGTCTTGCTGCACATAATGGGGGAGCATGAACTTATCGTAAAGTTCCGTTCCCCAGCGGGTTAGTTTGTGTTTGTAGGGCTTCTGCCAGAACGACGCCAGGAGACACCGGATCAGTAACAACTGCACGATGCACATGTGCTTATTGGGCGGCATGTCGAAGCCTCTGAATTCCAATATCCCCAAGCGACCTGTTGCGCTGTCCGGTGAATATAATTTATCAATGCAGAATTCAGCACGATGCGTATTGCCAGTAATATCGATTAACAGATTTCGGAATATTCTGTCCACCAGCCAAAAAGGAACCTCACCTTTTTCCGGAATCTGGCTGAACGCAATTTCAAGTTCGTATAACATTTCCTGACGGCCCTCATCTACGCGAGGTGCCTGACTGGTAGGCCCGACAAAGGATGATGAAAAAAGGTAAGATAACCCGGGGTGATGTTGCCAATAGGTAATGAGACTGCGCAGCAAATCCGGCCTTCTCAACAGGGGACTGTCTGCCGGCGAACTGCCACCAATGGTGATATGATTTCCTCCACCGGTGCCGGTATGTTTTCCGTCGAGGTTAAACTTTTCAGTGCTTAGCCGGCTCAGCCGCGCTTGTTCAAAGAGTATGTCATAGTTTTTCACCAGTTCTTTCCAGCTCCTGGAGGGATGAATGTTAACTTCCAGCACGCCTGGATCCGGGGAGAGTGAAAGTTTGGTAATACGGTTATCATGGGGAGGTTCATAGCCCTCAATGATTACTTTCAGGTTTAGTTTTTCTGCCGCTGCTTCAATGGAAGCCAATAAATCCAAATAATGTTCTGCGTACGCCAGGGGCGGCATGAAGAAATAAATCTTGCCGTGGCGGACTTCAATGCACAGAGCGGTTTGGATGGTATATACTTCGAATGTGGGAACCGTCTTTTCTTCAGGTTCCTTCCTGATAATTTTTTTATTGTCTTCTTCGGGTTCTTCTTCCGGATCCCGATCCTCATAAAATTCGCGTGGCAAATCTTCTTGGGGGATGGGTTGGCGGTAGCGAAGCCCGGCTTTGGTTTGGTAATCACCTAGCGCCTGGAGAGGTTCAAATGGGCTACGTTCAACCTTGCGCTGCATCTTCGTTTCGCTGAGGTAGGCCAGGGATTTCAGGGGCAGACGCAAGCCCATGGGGGAGTTACCCGGAATAAGTACAAGATGGTTATTCCTGAAAGGCCACTGGCACGAAATCCATCGGCTGTTCCAATGGTTCCATTCCATCGGTATGACATATCCGACCGGATCACCCAACCCTTTCATCAATAATTCAGCAAGTTTTTGTCTCTCCAAAGGATCGTTCAGGTTAGCCTTGTACGGATCGATATTGACAGGCACTTTATTTTCTTCCCATAAAAAATAAAAGGCGTCTTCCCTTGCGGGATGTATATGTTCATATGGAATGTTTAGGAACTTGGAAAGTTCATAGGCAATTTTTTTGGCATCTTCCACCGTGTAAGTGGAGGCATTATTATGGACATCAAGCCGATCATCGTTTTTCCAAATCGGCAGACCATCATTTCTCCAGTATGCGGAGTATTGCCAGCGTGGCAGCGGTTCTCCCGGATACCATTTACCCTGACCGTGGTGGATGAAGCCGTTCGGTGCAAAAGCACTTTTTAGTCTTTTGATTAATTGTGCTCCGAGCACTCTTTTCTGCGGACCGTCCGCTGCGGTGTTCCATTCCTTCGCTTCCATATCATCAATGGAAACAAAAGTGGGTTCTCCCCCCATGGTCAGGCGCATGTCGGTCCGTTGAAAATCTTCGTCGACTTTATTACCCAGCGCCATGATGGTGGCCCACTGCTCTTCGGTATAAGGTTTGGTGACCCGCGGATCTTCATGAATCCTGGTTACTTCATTTTTATAGCTAAAGGTCACCTCGCAAACATCCGTCAGCCCTGTGACGGGAGCGGCACTCACTGGATCAGGCGTACAGCAAAGCGGGATATGACCTTCACCGGCGAACAAGCCCGACGTGGGATCCAATCCGATCCATCCGGCTCCAGGGATAAAAACTTCTGCCCAAGCATGCAAGTCAGTAAAATCCTCTTTAGGCCCCGAGGGTCCGTCGAGGGCTTTCGCATCGGCTTTCAATTGAATCAGATAGCCAGAGGCAAAACGGGCGGCCAGGCCCAGGTGGCGCAGGATTTGCACCAGCAGCCAGCCTGAATCGCGGCAGGAGCCACTTCGTAAATTCAAAGTTTCTTCACACGTCTGCACACCCGGCTCGAGCCGTACGGTGTACTGCGTATTTTTCCAGACTTGCTGGTTTAGTTCTACCAGAAAATTATTTATGCTTTTCTTTTTTGTTGTATCAATGGTTTTTATCAATCGTTGGAGCAGCGGACCGTTTTCAGTTACCTCAAAATAGGGAAGCAGTTCTTTCTTGAGTTGATCCGTGTAAGTGAAAGGAAAATCATCTGCATACTTCTCCACAAAAAAATCAAACGGGTTGATGATAATCATGTCGGCAATAACCTCCACTTCAAAATGCAGTTGGGTTGTTTTTTCAGGAAAGACGACACGGGCCAGCATATTCCCAAACGGATCTTGCTGCCAGTTGATGAAATGATTTTCGGGTGTGATCTTTAAAGAATAAGATAAAATGGGGGTGCGGCAATGAGGGGCCGGGCGCAACCGAAATGTATGGGGCGAAAGATTGACCGCGCGGTCATACGTATATGACATCTGATGGCGGATCGCAACTTTGATGGACATAGGCTAACAATTAGGCATTAACTGATTAAGGTATCTCTTATTTCACAAACTAGGGGTAAAACTTACGCATTGGCTAAGAAAAAAACCAAGATGCCTAATTCTTTAATTTAAATCGGATGCGGACGGTGAAAGTACGTTCGATTGGAGCCCGTACTAACTTCATCTATCAGAAATCACAAAACATTTTCGATGATTTTTTGACCAGATTATAATTCTGGTTCAAAAATATTAATAAGAAACATTAAAACTTTTCTCAAAGTAAAAGGCTGTTCCTTTTTTGGTATGGCCCATAACTCTCACGACATATTCGCCCACATCATCAGAAGTATAAAATGAATTTGAAACAGACTGGCTGGAATTACTTTTCAAATTTGCTTTGAACGAACTAAAATACAGGGAAGACCAAAAATCCGGCATCCTCTTGTTATTGATTTTAGAATAGTCAGGATAAACCGGAGAAACAGGCTTTGTGATTCCCATCACTTTAATCGTTGTATTATCTGGAATTTGCTCTGGCCTGGTTCTTTTGCGAAAATATCGTCCAGCATAAACTGAAGCGACTTTCCAGCATAGCTATTTTCAATCATTATTCCCTGGATCCAGGAAACTTCAAAATAAAACCTGACCGGCTGCTTACTTTCCAGTTCTACAATAAGGGCGTTTAATGATTTTCCCTGTTCCGATCCATCTAGCTTGTAAGAAAGTATAGATTGACATCTTGCTGAATAACTACAAAGTAATAATGACGAAAGCAGGAGTATTTTCAGTGCCAAGGTCAGTACTTTAAAAATTTTATCACTCCTTAATATACCGGAATGTGGAGGAATTTTATCAAGTTATTTTTCTTGGGATAAAAGGGTATGCGGGATAGGCCAACATGCTTGGCTTCGTCACAGATCATGATCACGCTGATTACGTGAGTAAATTCAGTTCAATGAATTTATAGATTGGTTGCTGAAAAAGTGAATTGGGATCGTCCGACCTTGAAAAAGTACTTTTCGGAATATGCTCCTGAGTTTGATTGCGGACTTGCCCCATAGATGATTGCGGAATAGTAGCTCCGACAGAAAAGAAAACTAAAAGAGGTCGTGATCAACCGCAACTCAATGAACCTATACCCCAATGATTCATAAACTCATTTTTAAGCTAGCGTAGAAGTCAGTTTACTGGTAATATCCAATAAGGGTAGACAATACAATACAAAGTGTCGCTTTTCGGTCGGTGATGGGCAACTCAAATAAATGTAAAAAATACATTTGTAGTTCTGAGGAAAATGCATACATTTAATAAATGTAAATAATACATTTATTATTTGAAATCATTGACACTCTGCAAAAAAGCCATATTTAACGTCATTAACCCGATAAACCCCTCCAAAATGATTAAAAATTTACACACAATTAAACTGTCTGGAAAACGATACTTGCCGGGTCGAAAGGTCTTTTTTGGCATTTTGTTTTAGCCCAAAATTCAAAAAAACCTTCGGCCTAACTTTTGGGATGCCTCAAAGGAAAGTTAAATAAATAATTGTAGTTTGCACACTTAAACCAAGAGAATAATTGAAATAGAGAAAAATGTCTGCAGAATCTTTTGTGATGGGAGTAGATTATGGCACGGATTCCGTCCGTGCCATAATCGTTGACTCAAGCAATGGACAGGAAATATCTTCCTCAGTTTATTCCTATACCCGGTGGAGAAAGGGCCTATATTGTGATGCTCCCAAAAATCAGTTTCGCCAACATCCGCAGGACCACATTGACGGGCTGGAGGCGACCCTTAAGGAGTCTTTGAAAAAAGCGGGACTTGGCTCAAAAAATAAGATTCGCGCAATTTCTATTGATACCACAGGGTCTTCACCGGTGGCGGTAGATAAATCGGGTACCCCTCTTGCCTTGACTTCTGCTTTTGCTAATAATCCCAATGCCATGTTTGTGCTGTGGAAGGATCACACCGCCACCCGGGAAGCGGCGGAAATTAATGAGCATGCAGTGAAATTTGAAGTTAACTACCTGAAATATGTGGGTGGTATCTATTCCTCGGAATGGTTCTGGGCAAAGCTGTTGCACACCTTACGCGAAGATGAAATGGTGCGCAAAGCATGTTATTCCTGGGTTGAGCAATGTGACTGGGTTCCATTTTTGCTAACAGGCGGAAAGGATGTTCATCAAATGAAAAGGAGTGTATGCGCAGCCGGACACAAAGCCTTGTGGGCATCTGAATTTGGCGGCCTTCCTCCGGATGATTTTTTTGCTTCTCTCGATCCACTGTTAAAAGGTTTTACATCAAGGTTATTCAAAGAGACTTATACTTCTGATCAGGTGGCTGGTCATTTGAGCAAGGAATGGGCTGAGCGTCTTGACCTCTCCACTGATGTAGTAATTGGGGTAGGTGCTTTTGACGCGCACATGGGTGCCGTCGGAGGGCAGATTGAACCGTATCATCTCAGCAAGGTGATGGGCACTTCTACCTGCGATATGATGGTAGCACCAGAAAAAGATATCGAAGGAAAATTGGTGAGAGGAATTTGCGGCCAGGTGTATGGTTCAATTATTCCAGGAATGACAGGATTGGAAGCTGGACAGTCAGCCTTTGGTGACACCTATGCCTGGTTCAAGAATCTGCTGAGCTGGCCACTGACCACATTACTCGATTCTTCCGCGATTATTTCCCGGGAGACAGGTGAAAAACTTAAAACAGAATTTTCCGAAAGACTGATACCAGAACTCACAAGGCTTGCCATGCAGCTTCCTGTCGGGGAGGAGGATGAACTTGCTGTTGACTGGCTCAATGGCAGGCGAACTCCGGATGCAGATCAATTACTGAAAGGGGCACTCACGAGTTTAACGTTGGGAAGTGATGCGCCTCGTCTTTTTAAAGCGTGGGTAGAGGCGACGTGTTTTGGTGCGAAAGCCATCGTGGATAGATTTAACGAAGAGGGCGTACCCGTAAAGGGATTGATTGGCTTGGGCGGAGTTGCCCGGAAATCGCCCTACATCATGCAAGTCATGGCGGATGTGATGAACATGCCCATTCGAATTCACCGATCGGAACAAACTTGCGCACTGGGGGCAGCCATGTTTGCATCTACGGCTGCGGGTATTCATGCAACGGTGGAGGATGCAATGCAGGCAATGGGTCATGGCTTTGATATGGAATACAAACCCAATCCGGCTTTGGTACCGCTTTATGCTAAGCGCTTTCAGAAATACAAATCCCTTGGTTCATTTATTAAGAATGGAAGTAATAATGTTTCCGCTTTTGCGTACGAAGAGTCCCTTAGACAATAGGGGGCTGCAGTACATGGAATTTTTGCTATGAGTAAATACGATCATCTCAAACAATCTGCACACCATGCCAATGGGCTGCTACCCAAACTTGGACTTGTAGTATCCACGTTCGGGAATGTTAGTGCAGCCGACCGGGCACTTGGTGTATTCGCTATCAAACCCAGTGGCGTTGCCTATGACGAACTGACTCCTGAAAAAATGGTGATCGTAGATTTTGATGGAAAGACAGTCGAGGGTGAGTTGCGACCATCGTCCGATACGAAAACACATGCGGTGCTATATAAGCATTGGGATAAAATCGGAGGAATAGTTCACACGCATTCAACCTATGCGACTGCCTGGGCCCAATCTCAGCGAAACATTCCGGTGTATGGGACAACCCACGCGGACTATAGCACAAATGATATTCCCTGCGCGCCTCCAATGTCTGATGAAATGATCAAGGGTAATTATGAATTTGAGACGGGATTTCAAATCATGAATTGTCTGAAAGACTGGAAGCTGAGTTATGAAGAGGTAGAAATGATTTTGGTGGGAAATCATGCTCCCTTTACCTGGGGAAAAACACCTGAGAAAGCTGTTTCCAATAGCGCTATCCTGGAGAATATTGCTCACATGGCCTTTCTGACAGAGCAGATTAACCCAAAAGCACCGCGCCTGAAAGACGCGTTGATAAAAAAGCATTATGAACGAAAGCATGGCCCGGATTCATATTACGGTCAATAAATTGTAGATCTTGAGAAAAATTGTAACAATACTTTTCTGCCTCTTAGTGCTTGCTGCCGGTGCACAGCAGAAGGACTATCAGTGGCAGGTGGTTCCTTTCACTCAGGTGAAGTTGAGTGATAGTTTCTGGCTACCACGCATCAAGACCAACCATTCGGTAACCATTCCCACGTCTTTTAAAAGGTGTGAAGAAACGGGGAGGATCAAGAATTTTGAAATGGCCGCTGCGAAAAGTGGGAAATTCTGTACGGTTTTTCCTTTTGATGATACGGATATTTATAAGACGATAGAAGGAGCTTCATTCTCCATCAGCCTCTTTCCGGATAAGGCACTGGAAGCATACATGGATACTTTGATCGAAAAAATTGGAAAGGCCCAGGAACCGGATGGATATTTGTACACCGCCAGGACCATTAATCCGGCCGCACCCCACGCCTGGGCCGGAAAGAGCCGATGGGCAAAGGAGCGTGAGCTCAGTCATGAATTGTACAATTCCGGTCATTTATATGAAGCAGCGGCAGCTCATTTTCAGGCTACAGGAAAGCGAAACTTACTGAACATTGCTCTCAAGAATGCCGATTTGGTGTGTAGTGTCTTTGGGCCTGACAAACTTCATATGGCACCGGGTCATGAAGTGGTGGAGATGGGGCTGATTAAACTTTATCGCATTACTGGCAGCGTCCGCTACCTGCTAACTGCAAAATATTTTATAGAAGAACGAGGTCATTACAATGGCTACGATTCAGCCAGCAAGGATCCCTGGAAAAATGGGTCCTACTGGCAGGACCATATACCTGTGGTGGATCAGCAAGAAGCGATCGGCCATGCCGTTCGGGCCGGATATCTGTATTCAGCCATGGCCGATGTGGCGGCGCTTACGGGAGATAACAAAATCCTAAAAGCCGTAGATGCGATTTGGAACAACACCGTAGAGAAGAAAATTTACGTTCAGGGAGGAATCGGAGCCATCGGCGATGGAGAACGGTTTGGTAAAAACTATGAATTGCCTAATGCGACCGCTTATAATGAAACATGTGCGGCTATCGCAAATGTATATTGGAACCATCGAATGTTTTTATTGCATGGCGATTCAAAATATATCGACATCCTGGAGAAATCATTGTACAACGGGTTGATATCCGGTGTGGGTATGGATGGCAATTCATTTTTCTATACGAATGCCATGGAAATCAAAGATATTCTTCAGCATAAGGATATGGAAGCTACCCGTTCCGGTTGGTTTACATGTTCCTGCTGTCCCACCAATGTGACGCGATTGATACCCTCTATACCCGGATATGTATACGCGCAAAAGAATAATGATATCTATGTGAATCTCTTTGTGGCCAGCCTTACAACCTTAACGGTGAATAAAAAATCCATTCAGATTCAACAGGTGAATAATTATCCATGGGAAGGAAAGTTAACCTTTAACATCAATCCGAAATCAGCTGTAGATTTTAGTTTGAGGGTACGTATCCCGGGATGGGCCCAGGACAAAGCCATGCCCACAGACCTTTACACCTTTGCAAGTACTTCAGATAAACGTGTTGAAATTAAAATTAATGGCATGCACGTTGATTTTTCAATGGATCAGGGATTTGCAGTGCTGAACAAGACTTGGAAGAAAGGGGATGTTGTTGAAGTGGATTTACCGATGGAGGTAAGAAAAGTATATGCCAATACTAATGTGCGGGATGATCTGAATAAAGTCGCGCTTCAACGGGGTCCGCTCATTTATTGCGCAGAGTGGCCCGACAACAATGGTAAGACAAGCAATATTTTTCTTCCTGTGGAAGCAGAATTCAAGACAGAGTTTAAGCCCGGCCTGCTCAATGGAGTAACCATCCTGAAAAGTGAGGCCTACGCATTAATTGTGTCACCTGACGGAAGAAATGTTTCAACGATGAGTCAACCTTTCATAGCTATTCCCTATTATTCCTGGGCACATCGGGGTAAAGGTGAAATGGAAGTTTGGTTTGCGGTAAAAGTTTCGGCTGTAGATATTATTGCAAAATAGAAGTAAATTAAAATCATCCTTATTCTACTTAGATCAAGGGATGCCTTAAATATCAAAGTAATGATCGATATAAAGAATTTGGAGGTTTGGTTTGTAACAGGAAGTCAGTCTTTATATGGAGATGAGACCCTGCGGCAAGTTGCGGTAAACTCCCAACAAATTTCATCAACGTTGGATGCGTCAGCAAAAATCCACGTAAAAATCATATTCAAACCGATCTTAAAAACCCCGGAAGAGATTTACCAATTATGCCAGGATGCCAACACGACTGCGAATTGTATTGGCATCATTGCATGGATGCATACCTTTTCTCCGGCAAAAATGTGGATTGGAGGCTTAAAAATTCTGCAAAAACCGTTGTTGCATTTACACACACAGTTCAACCGGGATATTCCATGGTCAACCATTGATATGGATTTCATGAATCTGAACCAAAGCGCCCATGGTGACCGCGAGTTTGGTTTCATCATGTCCCGGATGCGGTTAAATAGAAAAGTGGTCGTGGGACATTGGCAGGACGAAAACGTTCATGAACGGCTCGATGTGTGGATACGCGCTGCGGCAGGCTGGCATGATTGGCAAGGCGCAAAATTTTGCCGCTTTGGTGACAACATGCGATATGTGGCCGTGACGGATGGAGATAAGGTAGAGGCAGAAATCAAGTTTGGCTATTCGGTCAATGGGTATGGCATTGGCGATTTGGCAAAAGTAATTAAAGAAGTTTCGGATGAGGAGATTTCAAAAGTGACTGCAGAGTATGAGACAAAATATAGTGTCACAGCTTCCTTGAGGAAAGGAGGGGATCGTCATAAGGCATTGCGTGAAGCCGCCACTATTGAAATAGGTCTCCGTCAATTTTTAGAACAAGGAAACTTCAAGGGCTTCACGGATACTTTTGAAGACCTGCATGGTATCATTCAATTGCCTGGAATAGCGGTGCAGCGCCTGATGGCAGAAGGTTATGGATTTGGAGCAGAAGGTGATTGGAAAACTTCAGCGCTGGTTCGGGCCATGAAAGTCATGGGGAATGGGTTGAAAGGGGGTAACTCTTTTATGGAAGATTACACCTACCATTTTGACCCCGCGAGCCCATCGGTATTGGGAGCTCACATGCTTGAAATCTGCGAATCGATTGCTCACGGTAAACCATCGTGCGAGATTCATTCGCTGGGAATTGGCGGAAAGGCTGACCCGGTAAGACTGGTATTTAATAGTGCCCCCGGACCTGCGCTCAATGCCTCCCTGATTGATATGGGCAACCGTTTTCGTTTGCTATTAAACGAAGTTGAGGCAATCACTCCACCCCATGAATTGCCTAAGCTTCCGGTGGCGCGCGTCCTCTGGAAACCTTACCCGGATATGCAGACAGGTTGCGCAGGGTGGATTTATGCCGGTGGAGCCCATCACACCTGTTACAGTCAAAATCTTACCGCCGAGAATCTTCAGGATTTTGCAGAAATCGCTGGAATAGAATGTGTGCTTATTGGCAAAAACACAAACCTGCATCAATTTAGAAATGAACTGCGCTGGAATGAAATGGTTTATAAGTAATGAATGGAATATTGATCAAGTATTTCCCAATTCCGGATACCAAAATTCTGACCCTGATAACCCATTCGAATGAATAACACACTCGTTTTCTCGGACTACCTTGTCTTCATTACCTATTTTATTATTGTATCCAGTTACGGGTATTGGATTTATCAGCGGAAAAAGAAAATCGGGGCGAGCACGAAAGATTTTTTTCTGGCGGAAGGATCCCTCACCTGGTGGGCCATTGGTGCCTCATTAATTGCTTCCAATATTTCTGCAGAACAGTTCATCGGAATGAGCGGGGAAGGTTTTTTTGTCGGAATTGCCGTGGCTGCCTACGAATGGATCGCGGCCATAGCCCTCATCATTATTGCAGTGTGGTTTATTCCAATTTACCTGAAGAATAAAATATACACCATGCCCCAGTTTTTGACTATGCGTTACAATGAAACGGTAGCCTTGATCATGGCAATATTCTGGTTGTTCTTATACGTATTTGTCAATCTTACTTCTATTCTGTACCTGGGTGCGTTGGCCATTAATGGATTGGTGGGTGGGGAATCGCTCCACCTTGTCATGATCGGACTGGCAGTATTTGCGATGATTATTACACTGGGGGGCATGAAGGTTATTGGTTTTACCGATGTAATTCAAGTCGGGGTTCTAATCATTGGCGGCTTGGCTACTACCTACCTTGCCCTTACGATCGTAGGTGATAAGTTTGGAATGGGGCTTGATGCTATGGCTGGATTTAAAGTGCTAATGAATGAGGCACCCGATCACTTTAAGATGATTCTAAGCAAGCCTGCGCCGGATGCAACCCAGCCATACATTGATAAATACCTCGTTTTACCGGGTATAGCCATGTATTTTGCCGGACAGTGGATTGTGAATCTCAACTATTGGGGATGCAATCAATATATTATTCAGCGCGCCCTGGGTGCCAATTTACAAACGGCGCGCACCGGTATTCTTTTTGCAGGTTTTTTAAAATTATTGATGCCAGTCATTGTCATGCTTCCGGGAATCGCTGCCTATGTGTTGTATAAAAATGGGTACTTACCACAATTACAAGGTGGAAGTAAAGATGGCGCGTATTCTGCTATTCTTGGTTTTTTGCCCAGTGGCTTAAAAGGATTGTCTATCGCAGCGTTAACGGCTGCGATCGTTGCGTCCCTCGCCGGAAAGGTCAATAGTATCTCCACCATATTTACCCTCGACATCTACAAAAAGTATTTTAATAAAATTGCTGATGAAAAAAAGCTGGTATGGGTCGGCAGACTTACAGTGTGGATAGCGATGTTTATCGCTGTTGTTTTTACATGGGAAGATTTGTTGGGCATCGGTGGCGAAGGGGGCTTCACTTTTATCCAGAAATATACCGGTTTCATTAGCCCCGGTGTTTTTGCCATGTTTATGCTGGGTATGTTTTGGAAACGCACCACGGGTGTAGCGGCTATCGCCGGTGTGATTACAGGATTCGTACTTTCAGTTTTTTTCAATGAGTTTGCTCCGCAGGTCTTTGGCAATGAAACATGGTTCTATACAGCTTTCCCGAACGGCCATGGAGGTTTTGAGATACCTTTTCTCATTTGTATGGGGTTGTCGTTTTTCTTCACGATGGTAATGATGATTATGATAAGCCTAACGGGACCTAAGATAAACCCCAAGGCATTTATTCTTGACATGGAAATGTTCCGGGTAAAACCTTCAACACTGGTTTTGATCACAGCAACACTGCTGATTCTGACGGCACTTTATGTGAAGTTCTGGTAAAAATCCAGATATTTCAATTTCAATTTTAAAACCGACCTATGGATATCAGGAAGTATAAAAGTCAGGATAGGCTAATGCTCGCGGTTGACTGCATAATTTTTGGCTTTGACGGTAAGCAAATGAAGGCCCTGCTGATCAAACGGGGGTTTGAACCGGAGAAAGGAAAATGGTCGTTGATGGGAGGGTTCGTAAGCAAAGAAGAGAACGTTGATGAGGCCGCCGCCCGAATCCTGGCGCAACTAACCGGACTTACCAACATCTACATGGAGCAATTGTTTTGCTTTGGGGATACCGATCGGGACTCAGCAGGCCGGGTGGTCTCCATTGCTTATTTTGCGCTGATTAATATTGCAGAATACAATGAGCAACTTACCAGTGACCATGAAGCCCACTGGTTTCCGCTTGATAGAATACCGGCTCTGATCTTTGATCACAAGCAGATGGTTCAAAAAGCCAAAGAGCGTCTTCAACAGAAAGTAGCCAATCATCCTATTGGATTTGAATTATTGCCTTACAAGTTTACACTTCCCCAGTTGCAGAGCTTATACGAAGGCATTTATGAAGCACCCCTGGATAAAAGGAATTTTATGCGGAAAATTCTTTCACTTAATATTCTAAAGAAACTAACCGAAAAAGAGAAAGAATCTTCCCGTAAAGGCGCGTTTTACTATGTGTTTGACAGAGACAAGTATGGTAAATTAAACCATGAAGGCATCAAATTTTTGTAAGCCAGATGCCTGACTTAACCCGGAGAGTTATGATAAAATATTTTTTTCTTATCGCAATACTGAGCCTTGGTCTGGGGGCAGCACATTCCCAATCATCTCCGTTTGTTGTTGATGTCAGCAAGCCCACGGCAGATATCCAACCAACGATGTGGGGAATTTTCTTTGAGGATATCAACTTTGGTGCTGATGGCGGACTTTACGCAGAGCTTGTTAAAAACCGCTCTTTCGAATTTGATGTACCGCTCATGGGTTGGAAAGAACAAAAAAGTGACAAGTTTTCCACCAATAAAGAGTCTGGCTCCGCTTTAGTAATCAACCGGGGCGAAAGTGAAAAACAGAACCCTCGGTTTGCGAGGATTATAGTGAATGCTGATAAAGGTTATGGCTTGACCAATGAAGGATTTCGCGGGATGGGCATTAAAAAAGATAGGCAATACCATTTCTCCCTTTTCGCAAATCAGTACGCAGGGAGTACGACCAAAATCCGCGTTGAACTAGTAGATGGCGAGGGGAATACAATAGCGGAAAGCAACTTGACTCCTTCCGGAAATGAGTGGAAGAAGTATACATTAACCTTAACGGCCACACACACGGAACCAAAAGCTAAACTTAATATTTGGTTTGAAGGCAAGGGTGTCATAGACCTCGACATGATCTCCTTGTTCCCAGTGGACACTTGGCAAAAACGACCCGATGGATTGCGGATGGATCTCGTACAATTGCTCGCTGATATGAAACCGGGGTTTCTTCGATTCCCGGGTGGATGTATCGTCGAGGGCCGTGATCTGGCGATGCGCTATCAATGGAAGAAAACGGTAGGGAAGGTGGAAGATCGGGAAATGATCATTAACCGTTGGAATACTGAATTCAATCACAGGCCGACGCCAGACTATTTTCAATCCTTTGGCTTGGGATTTTTTGAATACTTCCAAATGGCCGAAGACATCGGCGCGGAGCCCCTGCCCATCCTTAGCTGTGGAATGGCTTGTCAATTCAATACTGCCGAAGTAGTTCCCATGGACCAGCTAGACCCTTATATTCAGGATGCCCTGGATCTGATTGAATTTGCCAACGGAGACATAAACTCGGCATGGGGTAAAGTTCGTAATGCGATGGGGCACCCCGCTCCCTTCAATCTCAAATTTATTGGCGTTGGAAATGAACAATGGGGACCTCAATATATTGAGCGCTACAAGGCTTTTGTAAAGGCGATCAAAGAAAAGTATTCAAAGATTAAAATTGTTACGAGCAATGGCCCATTCCCTGAAGGGGAATTGTTTGAGTATGCAGACAAGGAACTCAGGGCACTGAATGCAGAGATTATTGATGAACACTACTACAACAATCCGGAATGGTTTTTTAAAAACAGTACGCGATACGACAGCTATGACCGTAAAGGACCTAAAATATTTGCCGGTGAATATGCCGCTCAAAGTGTAGCCATCGCCAGCCCGGACAATAAAAATAACTGGGATTGTGCTTTGGCCGAAGCTGCATTTATGACAGGGTTGGAGCGCAACGCCGATGTTGTGGCAATGTGTTCTTATGCACCGCTATTTGCGCACACCGAAGGGTGGCAATGGACGCCAGATCTTATTTGGTTCGACAATTTGAAATCGTACGGCACTCCAAATTATTATGTGCAAAAATTATTCTCTACCAACAAAGGTTCTCAGGTTTTACCCCTGCTTCAGGGTAATACGCCGGTAACAGGCCAGCAAGGCTTGTATGCATCGGCTGTGCTTGATAAAACCATCGGGGAAGTTATTCTTAAAATAGTCAATGCAAATGCGAATACCCTGGTAAAGGATGTTGAGATAAAAGGTGTTTCTAAAATTAATCCAGTGGTAAAAATGATAGTTTTGAAAAATGAAAAGCTGGATGGTGTAAATTCATTAAACGATCCTATTGCAATCAGCCCCGCAGAACAGGACCTGACCCTAAAAGGTAAAAGAATTAATTTGTCCTTGGCCCCGTACTCATTTTCAGTGATCAAAATAAAAATCCAATAATCATGATGCCCACTCATAAACATTTGCTGCGAGTACTCTTGCTGGTGACGTTCGTATTACCGTTGCGATTGTATGCTCAAAATGCCAGAATCAAGATTGATATCGATCGAAAAATTGCAGAAGTAGATCCAAAAATTTATGGAAATTTTGTTGAACACCTGGGACGATGTGTATACGGCGGCATCTATGATCCGGGCTCAGCTAATTCTGATGAAAAGGGATTCAGGAAAGATGTTTTACAGGCGGTCAAGGAGTTGAACGTTCCCATAGTCCGTTATCCTGGCGGAAATTTTGTCTCTAATTATCATTGGCTGGATGGTGTAGGTCCAAAAAATGAACGGCCAGTACGGATGGAACTGGCCTGGCATCGTCTTGAAACCAATCAATTTGGTACCAATGAGTTTGTGGAATTTGCCAAAAAAATAGGCACGGAGCCATATATTGCCGTTAACCTCGGAACCGGTACCATAGAAGAAGCCCAACGATGGGTAGAGTATACGAATGTAAAAGAAGGGTCCTTCTATGCCGATCTGCGAAAAAAGCATGGGTACACAGAACCTTACAATGTTAAGTATTGGGGATTAGGCAATGAGATGGATGGTCCCTGGCAGATGGGCCATCTTAATTCTGAAGACTATAGTAAGAAAGCAAGGGAAGCAGCCAAACTTATGCGCCTGACGGATCCCAGTATCAAACTGATTGCCGCTGGCTCTTCAAATTACAGAGCAGATGCTAATCCCGATGAATGGAATGGTACGGTCCTTCATGAGCTCAGGGATGTAGTCGATTACATTGCTTTGCATATTTATGTTGGGAACGCCAGTAATAATTATTACAATTTTGTGTCGACACCTGGTGTACTTGATCACAGAACTCAAATTGTGAAAGGAATGATCAACCGGGAAATGCAAAAGGCCCGGCGCGGTGATCGTGATCCCATTTATATTGCCTGGGATGAGTATAATGTTTGGTATCGGGCCAGAGGAGGGGCAGCAGCGCGTGGGACGAATGCACTCGAAGAAAAATACAACCTTGAAGACGCATTAGTGATTGCCGGATTCCTGAATAGTTTCATCCGGAATGCGGATGTGGTAAAGAT
>JAYWDP010000007.1:0-8172 GCA_043779775.1 Cyclobacteriaceae bacterium | reverse complement strand
GGCCTTCCACAGCCAGCTTTAATAATACTTTAAATGCAGAGCGTGGAACAAGCTATGAGGCGGGATTAAAAGGGCATTTCTTTCATCAACTGGATGCCCAACTCTCGCTTTACAATTTCGAACTCAAGGACGCGATCGTTATCCAGCGTGACGCTACCGGGGCTGATTACTTTGTTAATGCCGGTGCGACATTGCAGAAGGGAGCTGAACTCATGCTTGCCTGGTCCCCAAAACTCGCATTCAAAAAACTTGCTGCATTGAAAATATGGAGCAGTTATACGTATAATCAATATCGGTTCAGTAACTACGTTAATGACGGAATAAATTACTCAGGCAATGCGTTGACTGGAGTTCCATCCACTATTTTGGTAGGGGGGGCTGACCTCCAATGGAGCAATGGACTCTATGTGAATCTCACTGCAAACTATACCGATCGCTTGCCCCTCAACGATGCAAACACCGATTTTTCTTCCGACTATTTTCTTGCGGGTGGACGATTGGGGTACCGGTTAGCGAAACAAATTCCCCTGGAATTTTTTATAGGTATAGACAATGCACTGGACCAGCGTTATAGTTTAGGCAACGACTTGAATGCCGCGGGTGGCCGGTATTACAATGCGGCACCGCCAAGAAATTATTATGCCGGAATTGTATTCAAATTGATTACGAAATAAAAAATTTTAACTGCGGAGACGCAGAGGCGCTAGGTAAATTCTCATGCACTAGCTGACCGTGGGCTTTTTGACAAATCGCCTGTCAATCCATTGAAGTGCCAGAATAAACAAGGCGCCAAACACGATCAGTCCCGGATAGCTTGAAATAAATTTGAGAACACCCAGGTTGATTTTGAATCCCGTTAGAAAAATTGTAATGCCCGCCGCGACGACAAAAGCTATCAACCCGGCATAGAGCCAAATAAATTCGTGTATAGCAGATTGCTGCGGGGCCAATTGCATGCTGCGAATAACTTTGGCGGCAAAATCTGAAGGAAGCTGGCTGATGGAAAAACTGGAGCCGATAGTTCTCGTTTACTTGGAACGTTAACGATCGGCTCGCAAACCTGGCGGGTAGCCTACATCAACCCGGTAGAAAATTTGAAGAGCGAATAAATACCATTTGCAGTATTAAGGAATCAAAGTCAGATCTATATTATTGCTTTTGAAAATTTAAAGAATGAAGATCAAATAAGTATTATTTAGCAATGATAAATCTTTATTTACTTTGTTCAACTACTAACTAAATTGAAAATTCCAATTTGGCTTGGCTCCCTTTCACATCTCTTAAATCTCTTGATCCTCCATTTACAATTTCTCTATAAAGCTCAAATTCAAAATTTTCATCAATTCCTTTAGGAACGAATCTTAATGCAGATGCCGCTACATATTCCCGATCTGAATCAAATGATATCCATTTTCTTTCAAGCGAATCTGCAACATAACCAGTAGTATTTGATCCACTAAATATATCAACAACCAAATCTTGAGGGTCAGTTAAAAACTTTATGAAAAACTCCGGGAGTTTAGCCGGGAATCTAGCAGGGTGACTTTTGACTCCTATTCGGTTGCATGCAGTGATATATTGTGAGCTAGATTCTGAATTTGGAATTTGAAGCAAATTAGATGGTATCGCACCACCATTGTCTATACTAAAGCTCTTTCCAATATCATGACCCGAAGGCCTTTTCTTAGCGTCATAATAATTTTCAGGGTCTTTCAACAACTTTTTCATCCGCTCGCTATATGGTGTTAGCACATTGTTCGTATTCGCTTTGGGGTTTTCAGATTTGCTAAACCACCAAATATTATTTACTGCATCTTTCACTCGGATTTTACGCTTATTGACCCATTCAATAGGGCTAGGTAGTTTGGAAGGATTGTACCAATAAAAATCTTCTGCTAGATAATAACCCAAGTCATCAACAAAGTGAATTGGAACTCTAAAATTGTACAGACTTCTAGTTGGAGAACCTTTTTGATAAGCTCCTCCTATATCAATTACTAAGCTGCCCGTTAATTTTAGTTTTGGATAGACAGCTTTTCCAAAGGTTCCTAGCCACTCTACATACTCAGATTGCTCTCGGTTTCCATATTCCTTTTTACGAAGCAATGCAAATGGCGGGCTTGTCATAACTAAGTCAATACTCTCATCGGCCATTTTAGACAATAAATCGATAGAATCGCCTACATATGCTGCTCCATTCCCCGTTAGATAGGCTGGTGATTCTTTTGACATAGTGTCTTCACTAAAGTGTTTCATTGTGTCCATCGAAGTACCTAATTACTAGGGCTATAATGATCAATATTGCAGTCCAACTAACCAAAACTCCGAAAATATTCGGTGTTGGGCTCACGAATTACAGTTCAATTTTGATGAAAGATTTCATCAAAACAAAATGGGAAACAGGACTAATTCAGAAATACAAAAACGTCTAGCCAATAATTTAAGAAAATTCCGTAAAGGCAAAGGACTATCTCAGGAGGACCTTGCCGATTCGGCACAGATCGATCGAACCCATATTGGCAATATTGAAAATTGTCGCAATAGCCCAGGACTGGATATTCTAGGCCGCCTCGCTGATGCATTGCAAATTGATGTAAAGGATTTATTTTCTAACGAAGCTCCTGAATCGATTTCTCAAAAGCCAATAGATCGACTAAATGAAATCATTCCCCATATCCGAGAATACCAGAATTTAGCTACAGAATTTGGGATCGAAGACGTATTTCAAGAGAATGGTGGCAAACTTCTACAAACATTAGTTATTACAGGTTTGAAAAATCTACCAGGGAGGGAGGGAAATGATGCGATAGACGAAAAAGGGATGGAGTATGAACTAAAGACTGTTAATATCAATCTTACTCGATCTTTTTCTACTCATCATCATATTAACCCTACAATTATTGGTAAGTATAAAAAGGTGAAGTGGTTATTCTGCGTATATGCTGGAATTGAGATTATCGAAATATTTGAAGTAAGGCCAAAAGCTCTGGAACCATACTTTGTTTCATGGGAAGAAAAATGGAAGGTTTCGAAAAAGGATATCAACAATCCAAAAATTCCTTTAAAGTTTGTTCAGAAAGTGGGTATATCAATCTATAAACAGACAGAGCATGGTCGTATAATGGCTGGTCCAGTTTTATCTCACTTTCCCAATCAAAGGAATAAAATTAGAAGGACTAGATGAATTTTATTTGACTATTTCAGGATGAGCTTGTAGCCGTACAAATTTGAAAATAATTCTCTAGTTGCAGAGAATCTAAAGTAGACTAGAAAATTAATGGACTAAATTTTTAATACTTCCGCTTGTGAGAAAGACCTACGCGGTTTTATTATTCCTAATTCTGCTCGAAGGTTGCGATAATCACACTTCCATTGAGCCGGAACCAACTTTTGGCCAACCTCATCCGGTAAATGTTATTGGCTATTCCGGAAATAGCATGGAGCCCTTTTTGTCGCGCGACGGCACGATTTTATTTTTCAATAATCTGAACAGCGCCCCCGAGAATACAAATCTTCATTGGGCGACCCGGACCAATGACAGCACTTTTCAATACCAGGGTGAAATCTCCGGAATAAACACACCCTCTTTGGATGCGGTTGCCAGTCTGGACCAGACAGGCAATTTATATTTCGTATCCGATCGTCAATATGCCTCAACACTTTCTACCATTTATGTCGGAATCTTTTCGAATGGAACGGTTTCCAATATTTCCCTGGTGGCCGGCATTTCAAAAAATCTCGCGGGTTGGGTAAACTTTGATGTCGAAACCAATGCCGCAGGTACGCAGCTCTATTATGTCGATGGAAGGTTCGATCTATCTGGAGGACCTTATGAATCCGATTTTGTGACCGCCACAAAAACAGGTGTGGGATTTCAGCGGCTGGCTGCCGGAGAAGATCCGTTAAGGAACATCAACACGTCTTCGCTCGAATATGCAGCGTGCATTTCTATGGACAATCTTGAATTTTATTTCACCCGCGTGACGGCTCCACTCACAAGTTCCTCCATCCCGGAGATTTTCCGTTGTTCAAGAAAAAATCTTCAGGAGGCATTCGGAGTTGCAGTAAAAATTGAATCTATCACCGGTTTTGTCGAAGCGCCTACTCTTTCTCCCGACGGGAAAATCGTTTATTATCACAAAAAAGAGGGAGGAATTTTTGTAATTTATATGGTCCGAAAGAAATAGGAACTCAACGTTCAGTGATGCCTCACATATTGAGATACTTCATCAGCATGTCCAGTCTTTCTTTGCTGTCATCATCGTGGGGGGCATCCTGATAGCGCCCGATAACGCGATAGCCGAATCGCTCCAACGTCGCGACGATGCGGGAGAGGTCGAGTTGATTGATTTTCAGTGTGAGCTTGATTTTGCCCCGATCAAGGGGATCGTCAACCATGGTGCTGCTGATGACTTTAGCGTTGTTCTCTTCAACATAGCGGCTGATCTCCGCCAGCGAATAGTCAATTAGATCCATTGACAGCACCAGGATCCCGCCTGGCATTTGTACCGAAGCCGTCTGAGCAAACGACGCCATGATATCCTGGACGGTAATGATTCCTGCATACTTCCCCTCTTCGTTCACTACCGCTACAATATTCAATTTGTGTTCGCCGGCGATCCTGAGGATATCAAAAAAATGAGACTCCATACCAACAACACATTCCTTGCCGACGAGATTGAAGTCACCCAGATTTTTTTCGATGTCATTGGATTCCAGAATAATTTCTTCTGAAATAAAACCCAGCAGCTTCCCTTCATCCACCACGGGCAAATAATTACAGCGGAATTCTTCCATCCACACAATAGCTTTGTGAGCATCATCGGTGACTTTCAAAGGCGGCACCATGTGGTTGATAAGTTCCTCTGCTATCATATTTTATTGTTCATCTAACTAACTCATCATCCCACTTTCTGTTGTTGTGGGACTGCCAGGAACTCTTCTACTATTTCATTAAACTTTTGCGGATGTTCCATCATCGGTGCGTGACAACACTTGTCAATAAAATGCAGCTCCGAATTTGGAATCAGCCGGTTGAACTCATAGCCCACCATCGGCGGGGTAATGGTATCATTTAATCCCCAAACTAACAGTGTGGGAACCGTAATCTTAGGCAAATCATTTGCCAGGTTATTCCGCTGTGCGGATTTGGCAATCCCCACGATCCGCATGCACTTAGGAATGCTCCTGGTAGTCTCAAAAACCTCATCTACCAATTCTTTTGATGCAACTTTGGGATCATAAAATGTGTACGCCACCCTTTCCTGTATATAATCATAACTACCCCGGCGAGGGTAAGAGCCTCCCATGGTGTTTTCAAACAATCCGGAACTTCCCGTCAATATCAGCTTGTCCACCTGCTGTTCATTGTGTAAAGTGTAAAGCAATCCCACATGACCACCCAGTGAGTTGCCCATGATGACCATTTTGTCCAGCTTCATAATGGCCACAAAATCCTCCACAAACTTCCTCAAGCCCTCCAAGCCAGCCTCCTTGATAGGCATCTCATAAATTGGAAGCATGGGAATCACCACACGAAAATTTACGGAGAAACGACTAACGACATCTTCCCAGTTGCTAAGGGCACCAAAAAGTCCATGGAGCAACATGAACACCTGGCCCTTCCCTTCATCCACGTACTTAAATCCGTTTTGATCTTTAACGTTCAGGGCCATGGTCTGGTATTTCGGTTGATAAGTAAGTGAAAAATACCGGTAGTTAGAACTGCGGAAAAATTTCTTTGAAAACAGGGATAAATCCCCCGATCCAGTCTGCGGTACGGGGTGCCAGGTGCGCTGTAAATGGATATAGCCAGGATCCGTCCGTCCACTCAGCTTTGAGTGAGAGTTTCAATGAGTCCATAATCCAGATCGCAATGCTCAACATAAATAAAATCTTAAAAGCCCCCAGGGCTGCGCCCATCGATTGGTCTACCGAGCCAAGAAAGGTTTTATCGAGGGAGTTCTTGACCACCTTCCCCAACAATCGGACCCCTACGACGATGATAATAAAAATAACAATGAAAGAAATATAGGGCAGTGTGTTTTTATCTGCATGAAATCTTTCCTGAAGAAAGATCATCCCGGCACCCATCAGTTTGAAGCCGCCGAAAACTCCCAGTATGATGGCTGCCAGTGAGATGAGTTCCATTAAAAATCCTTCTTTATAACCACTCCACGCGCCGGCTATTATGAGGATGATTAATACGATGTCTGCCTTGCTCAAGTGGTAAGAAGTTTTTTTACGATATCCGAAATCATTTTGCCATCGGCTTTCCCTGCCAACGCTTTGGTAGCGGTCCCCATCACCTTGCCCATATCTTGCGGACCCTTGGCGCCGATCTGAGAGACGATTTTCTTTAGTTCATCAGTGACTTCTGCTTCAGAAAGTTGCTTCGGCAAATACCGGCTGATGATTTCCAGCTGAAGATTCTCTCGCTGTGCAAGGTCCTGACGTCCTTCTTTTTGAAATATTTCAGATGATTCCTTGCGTTGCTTGGCCGCTTTCATCAGCAATTTACTTTCTGTTTCGGTGGAAATTTCAGCGACGGTTCCCTTTTCCGTTTCAGCCAGCAGGATCATGGATTTGATGCTCCGCAGGGCCTCCAGCTCTTCCTTATTCCTGGCGAGCATCGCTTTCTTGATGTCGGTGTCGATGATAGTTTTCAGTGACATGTTTATGTATTTTCGCTTCAAAGTTATCGAACGAAATCCATCATTAACAAATGACGCGTCTCAGTGTCAATATCAACAAAATTGCCACCCTCCGCAATGCACGCGGTGCCAATAACCCTGACGTGATCAAAACGGCCCAGGATTGTGAAAGGTTCGGGGCTCAGGGCATTACCGTGCACCCCCGGCCCGACGAACGTCACATCCGATACAGTGATGTCATGCTGTTAAATGATGTGGTGACCACCGAGTTTAATATTGAGGGTTATCCGGATGAGCGCTACATGAAAATCATTCGCGAAGTGAAACCCGCACAGGCCACGCTGGTGCCCGATCCTCCGGGGGTGATCACTTCGAACGCCGGATGGGACACAATTAAGAATGCTGAATTTCTGAAAAAAATCGTCGCTGAAATTAAGAGCATGGGGGTACGAGTATCCTTATTCGTTGACCCTTCTGTAAAAATGGTTGAGGGTGCCTCAATAGCCGGCAGTGACCGTATCGAACTTTACACCGAGCCTTATGCTTCACAGTATCATCAGGACC
The DNA here is from genome assembly GCA_043779775.1 of Cyclobacteriaceae bacterium. Taxonomy (GTDB): domain Bacteria; phylum Bacteroidota; class Bacteroidia; order Cytophagales; family Cyclobacteriaceae; genus ELB16-189. The sequence continues at coordinate 955 of JAYWDP010000007.1, read as the reverse complement.
GGGAGAAAGCCATAGCACCTTACCGGGAAGCGGCTGCGACAGCGCAAAAACTTGGCCTCGGCTTAAATGCCGGTCACGATCTTGATCTTCACAACCTTCGCTTTTTAAAACAATCAATCCCAACACTGGATGAAGTTTCGATTGGACATGCACTGATTTGTGATGCGCTATATTTTGGGTTGGAGAATGCGATTCAGTTGTATTTGAGAGAGTTGAGATAGTTGTTAAGGTGATTTGGTGACTTTGTGATTTGGTGATTTGGCGGCGATCAAAGGAAATTACACAAGGTTTACCAAGTCACTTATAAAGATCAAAGTGCAGGTATCCTTCTTCTGCTCTTTGTGGCCCGCGGTTGATGTAGAATTGCCGGTCTTGCGGGGCCCAGGTGCCAAGGCTATCGACGTACCGGTTGAACATACAAAAGGCTGCGGCAATTAACACGGTGACAAAAGAAGCAGTCGTTCTGGGATGACACATAGGTGGCGATCAGTTCCCTTTCGCCCCGCGTCAGTGAATTTTCACTGCGCCAAAGAATAACGCCAGAATGACAATCTCACCATAGACTATATCAGAAAAGTCCGAATTCAATTTAAAGAGCAAGAAAAGAAAAGATGGTGCATTCGGCAAAGCACAACATCATGGCATTGCGAAGACCCAGGGCATTGGAAAGCCATTCGAAATGATGATGGCCCGTGAACGCCCGATTCTGCCACTTAAAAGCCCCCATGCTAAACCGCCAAAAGCCCAGCCGAAAATAAATACTGAATTTACATAGGCGCTTACAAAGTTAAACTCGTCAGCATCTACATTTCCAATTAGGTCGCAATCATCTCCCGTTCCGCTTCCGTCAAGGAGTTGGATCCTCGTAATAAAAACTGGGTAAGATCACGGATCGGTTCTGCCGTATCTCTCCGATATTCCAACAAGCCTGTTATGCCAGGCAAATGTTCTTCCA
>JAYWDP010000006.1:0-2823 GCA_043779775.1 Cyclobacteriaceae bacterium | reverse complement strand
CAGTCTCCACACTTGACAATTCAATTGTAAGCTGCGAGTCCCCTGCCTACTGTGACCTTGCTTACTGCCTACTTTTTATTACCTACTATTTATACATCACCGCCCTCACCGCCCTCACCGTCTTTTCTACATTGGGTAGAATTTCCTGAATAAGCGTTTGTGCATAGGGAAGAGGAGCATCAAAATTATTAATGCGGTGTACCGGCGCATCGAGATAATCAAAAGCATGCTTCTGTACGTGGTAAGTGATTTCTGTGGCGATGGAAGACAATGGCCATGCTTCTTCAACGATTACCAGTCGGTTGGTCTTCTTGATCGATTCAACTACGGTGGCATAATCAATGGGTCGTACCGACCGAAGGTCAATCACTTCAGCCGAGATATTTTCTTTTTCCAATTCCTGTGCCGATGCCAATGCCACTTTCATGATCTTGCCGAAGGAAACGATCGTGACATCAGTTCCAGCTCTTTTAATATCCGCCAATCCAATAGGGATCAGGTACTCTTCTGTCGGCACTTCTCCTTTTTCACCATACATAACCTCGGACTCCATGAAGATAACCGGATCGTTGTCGCGGATGGCGGTTTTCAGAAGACCCTTGGCATCATAAGGATTGGAAGGGACCAGTACTTTGAGTCCGGGAGTATTCGCATACCAGTTCTCAAAGTTCTGTGAGTGCTGGGCGCCCAACTGTCCTGCGTTGCCGGTGGGGCCACGGAAAACGATTGGCACGTTATATTGGCCGCCAGACATTGAGTATAACTTAGCGGCAGCGTTGATGATCTGGTCAATGGCAACCAGGGAGAAGTTGAATGTCATGAATTCCACGATTGGCCGAATGCCGTTGGCGGCAGCACCCACGGCGATTCCGGTAAATCCCAGTTCGGAAATGGGTGTATCGATGACCCGGTCAGGCCCGAACTCGTCCAGCATACCCTGGCTCACTTTATAGGCCCCGTTATATTCAGCCACTTCCTCACCCATGAGCAATACCCTTGGGTCTCTCCGCATCTCTTCATTCATTGCTTCCCGCAGGGCTTCCCGAAACTGGATTTCACGCATACTTTTGATTGTAAAGGATTGTAAAAATAGTACGCAGGCGCAAAGGATGAAAGGATTCTCCGGATTTCTGGAAGCTTTCTTTTAGTCTTCCAAAGTCTTCCCCTTCGCCTTAAAAGGCAAGGTTTGTGGAAATAAAAAACCCTGCCTTGTTGAAGGGCAGGGTTTTTATATCCTTATGGGTTTCGTTATTTCAGTGCATTGCGGAAAGCTTCCGTGGTAGCCCACTTGCTGAACTCAAGGTCTGTAAGGGCCTTGTCTTTCAAGGTCGGGTCTATTTTCACAGCGCTGGAAAGGCTGCTTACCACTTTATCAGCGTTACCTGCACGGGCAGCTGCCACAGCGGCGCCATAATAGGCAATTGCGAGGTTACTGTTTTTGCCTGATGCTTCGCTGAATGAGTTGGCGGCATTGGAATAATCCTTTGACAGCAGTTGTGCAAGACCCTTGTTAAAGAGATTGACATCGGTTGTCGATGCAGACGACTCAGAACGAACGGCGTCATCATATTTTGCCATATAAATTTCAGAAGAGCCTTTCACGCCATTGACTCCACGGGCCACGTCATTGCTGGCACCGTTAAGGGCCTTTCTTGCGTAGCTGGCAGCTTTGTATGGATTGCCTTTCATCAGAGACACAGAAGCCAGGTTGGCACTGACCTCAGGCGTTTCGCGGATTTTAGCAGCAATCTCCAACTGAGCAGAAGCTTTGTCGGCTAACTCAGCCGCGCGGCCCTGATTTTCAATGGCCATTTGCAAGTAAGTAGCGCCTAAGTTGTTGTGGGCATTCCAGTTCGTGCCTTTCTTGGTAGCAGCTTCATAGATAGTTGCTTTTTCTTCCAATGAGGGAGTCAGTGAGCCTGCATACATCAGTTCTTCGAAAGTGAGGGCGTCAGCACCACCACCTTGTGTGATTTGCTTGGCTAACACAGCGATCTCGGCATCCGTCTTCTTTTTCTTGATGGTCAGGATTTCGGTCTTTGCCGTGCGCAAGGTGGGATAGAGTCCTTTGAAGACCTTTTTGTAGCTTTTCAGTTTCTCGATTTGTTTTTCCTGGTCAACAAATGGACTGCTGCTGTTAATAATATTCAGGTATTCAGATTTTTCATCTGAGGTGATGCCGTCATAAGACGCTAGGGCAGTTTTGAATTCATTCCAACTGTCAACGACCGGCTTCAGAATGAATTTAATAGAGTCTGCCATGCCCTTATAGTCATATTTTTTCATCTGGGCGCGATAGTATTTTTCAATGGCTGCAGCGCGTTCTTCAGACAGTTTGCTGTTGATGCGTTCGCGACCTTCCGGTGAGTGAGTACCGGTGATGGTTACGGTGCGGGTCACGTTTTTAGCAGCGATGAAAGCATCCAATTGCTTGGCCTTATCGCTGGTGATTTCAGATTTGCGCAATACTGATTTGCCTTGTTCGAAAAGGAAATCAGGTATAACAATAGGAACAATTTCTTCTTTGTTGTCATAACCATGATCAGCAAAGGCTGCATAGTAAGAATTTTGAACGAGTTTTGATGTAGTGATAAGACCTACGGCAACATCCAATCGGGGTGTCTTCTTGGACTTGGTTCCTTTTGATGCTACACCTTCAATCTGAAGGGTGCCTATCTTTAAGGCAGGTGCGTAAGGGAAGTTGAACTTCTGGGTTAACTTGGGTTGCTCCGTTGTGCTGGCGGGAAAGTCATCGCCCTTGAAAGCGATGGCAGGGAGCGACATTTCTTTGTCACCGTACTTATAAAAGCTGTTTACTGTATA
>JAYWDP010000005.1:0-8184 GCA_043779775.1 Cyclobacteriaceae bacterium | reverse complement strand
ACCAGGAGCGTGAGACCATCCGGTTGCTGTTGAATTATGCAGACCACTCACTGGAAGATCAAAAACTGGGGGACTTTATCATACACGAAACGGAAGATGTGCAATTTACCAATGTTGCCTTCACAGAAATTTATAGCGAATTTCAGAAGATGCTGCAGTCGGGAAAAACATTTGATAGCCAACACCTGATTCAGGAAGGCAGCCCTGAAGTAAAAAAAGTAATTGCCGATCTGATCACTCCTCGTTATGAAATCAGTCCCCGGTGGAAGGAGAAACATATCCAGGTGCCTTATGAATCTGAACTGCTCCAGGATGTTGCCTTTACGAACGTACTGCGGTTGAAGTTCAGGTTGGTACAGAGAATGATAGAAGATAACCTTGCTCATATCCGCGATTCGGAACAGTCTGAGAATCATGAAGAGGTTGATAGATATCTCGAGCAGCAAGATGGATTAAAGAAAGCAGAACGCGAATTGGCGTCTGTCCTGGGGATTGTGGTAGCGCGATAGGAACATACTTCATTAAAAATTTGTTAGTAAACCGGAGGTTTGAATAAGATGAACGAAGAGATAAAACTAGATCGCATTGAAGAAGCCATTGAGTCAATCAAAAATGGCAAGCTGATCATTGTAGTGGATGATGAGAGCCGTGAAAATGAGGGGGACTTTATCTGTGCGGCAGAATCCATCACGCCGGAGATCGTCAATTTCATGGCGCGGGAAGGCAGAGGACTTATTTGCGTGCCCCTCATGGAGGACCGCTGTGAGGAGTTGAGACTCGATTTAATGGTTGGAAAGAATACGGCAGCTTTTGAAACACCTTTTACGGTTTCTGTCGATTTGATAGGCCATGGTTGTACCACAGGTATTTCCGCCCACGATCGATTTAAGACGATAAAGGCATTGGCCGATCCTGAGACCAAGCCGGAAGAGCTAGGTAAGCCAGGACATATTTTCCCCTTAAGAGCAAAAAAGGAAGGAGTCCTTCGAAGGGCTGGCCATACCGAAGCAGCCATCGACTTTGCCGTATTGGCGGGGTTTCGCCCGGCGGGGGTGTTGGTGGAGATAATGAATGCCGACGGTACCATGGCCCGCCTGCTTGATTTAAGGAAGGTAGCAGACAAGTTCGACTTGAAATTGGTTTCCATCAAAGACCTCATTGCCTACCGCATGAAAGCGGAATGTCTTGTGCGGAGGAGGGTGGACGTAAACATGCCGACCACCTATGGAGACTTCAAACTTGCTGCCTATGAGCAGATCGACACAGGAGAACTGCACCTCGCTTTGATCAAAGGAGAGTGGAAAACGGACGAACCTGTGTTGGTCCGTGTACATTCTTCCTGTGTGACGGGAGATATATTTGGTTCCTGCCGCTGCGACTGCGGTACGCAGTTACATGTAGCCATGAAAATGGTGGAAAAAGAAGGCAGGGGTGTTGTTTTATATATGAAACAGGAGGGCAGGGGCATCGGGTTACTGAATAAACTGAAGGCTTATAAATTGCAGGAAGAGGGACTAGATACGGTGGAGGCAAATCTCCAACTTGGTTTCGACATGGATAGTCGCGACTACGGCATTGGTGCTCAGATTTTAAATGACCTTGGGGTTTCCAAATTGCGGCTGATTACCAATAACCCTAAGAAGCGGGTTGGATTGATGGGCTATGGCCTGGAGATCGTGGAAAATGTCGCCATAGAAACTATTCCCAATCAGCACAATGAGAAATATCTCAAGACCAAACGAGATAAAATGGGTCATAACATTTTAAAACATCTATGAGATTGGGCTGTGCCTTGGTGCTTTTTTTATTGGCTTCTGTAGCAGGCGCCCAGCAGTTTCCTTCTGATTTCTGGCACGAAGGGAAAATTGTTTTGGAAACCAATGATACGCTCAGGGGAAATGTCAAGTATGATCTGCAAAATGACATATTGCAATTTGAGAAATCAAATAAGTTAGAATCTTTCTCTGCACGTAAAGTTTTGTTTTTCGAAATATTTGACAAGACTGTCAAACGATACCGTCAATTTTATTCTATTCCCTATGCTGCCGGCGGCGGATATAAAGCCCCAGTTTTCTTTGAGTTACTTTCAGAAGGCAAGATGACATTGCTTTGCCGCGAATCGCTGGAATACAGGAGCTATCCGAATTCCTTTTACTACTACGGTTCATCCAATCGGCTCGTGCTGGTGAACAAATTTTACCTCCTGACGGAGCGGGGTGCCATTGAACCGTTTACGGGTAAGCGAAATGATCTGATTTATATGATGGGCAACAAGGGTGATCCTGTTGAAAAGTATATAAAAGCGAACAAGTTGAAGGTTGATCAAAAATATGAAATGGCAGAAATCGTAAACTATTATAATTCCCTTTTTAAATGAGTATTAGCAAACCATTGATTTTAGTTACTAATGATGACGGAATTACTGCACCAGGGATAGGTCATTTGGTGGCCGTAATGAAAGAAATAGGGGAGGTGCTTGTGGTGGCACCCAACCGTCCACAATCCGGCATGGGTCATGCCATTACGGTTGGTGACACCCTTCGTCTAAAAGAGTCACATATTTTCGAAGGTGTGCGTGCCTTTGAATGTTCAGGAACACCTGCGGACTGTGTGAAGATGGCCCGCCACTATGTATTAAAAAATCAACGTCAGCCGGATGTGGTGGTGAGTGGAATTAATCATGGAAGCAACACTTCAATCAGTGTGCTGTATTCTGGTACTATGTCTGCCGCCATCGAAGCCGCCATCGAGGGCACACCTGCCATTGGGTTCTCGTTGTGCGATTACAGCAATGAGGCCAACTTTTCACATACCAGAGAATATGTGAAGAAAATTACAATGCAGGTATTGAAAAAGGAATTACCCAAGGGCGCAGCGCTGAATGTTAACTTTCCGCCTTTTCAAAATGAAAAGCTCCGGGGGATCCGCATCTGCCGGCAGGCCAATGCTAAATGGGTGGAAGAATTTGATGAACGAAGAGATCCCAATGGCCGTAAATATTTCTGGATGACAGGAAACTTCGTAAATTTTGATAAAGGCGAGGATAATGATGAGTGGGCAATTGCCAACAATTATATTTCTGTAGTCCCCTGTCAATTTGACCTCACCGCCCATGCTGCGATTCCTATATTAAACGAAGAGTGGGAAATCCTTACCTAAGGCTGTCTCTCTTTAAACGGGATCTACATCAAAGACAATCCGGACGTTACGGAATTCCTTTTCGTCCCCTGCCCGTTCGGCAAAAGCTAACAGAGACTGCTTGGTGGCTTGAAGCTGACCCTGATTGCGGGGAACTTTTAGAAGGATTGTATTTAAAAATTCATTTCTGATTTTAGAGATCATCGGTTCACCGGGCCCCATGATTTTTATGCCCTTAAGCTTTTGCCGCATCTCACCCGCGAACCATTCGGCTGATTTACGGCAAATATTTTTATCGATATGCTTCAGCGTGATTTCAATTAATCGGGTATAAGGAGGGTAGCCGTTCAGTTGCCGGTCGTCGAGTTGATCGACCAGGAAGCCTTTGATGTCATGTTGTATTACATAATTAAACAGAGGGTGATGTGGATTAGAAGTTTGGATAATCACTTTCCCCTGTTTTTCCCTGCGCCCCGCCCGCCCGCTGACCTGGATGATCAGTTGGAAGGCCCGTTCAAAGGATCTGAAGTCGGGAAAATGCATCATGCGGTCAGCATCGAAGACGCCGACCAGACCTACATGGTCGAAATCAAGCCCCTTGGTCACCATCTGGGTTCCCACCAGGATTTGAGTTTCACCTTTTTCGAAATCTCCCAGGATAGTTTCATACCCGCTCCTGGTGCGGGTAGTGTCGAGATCCATCCTGCCGACAGCAGCATCCGGAAAATATAACTTTAGTTCTTCTTCCATTTTCTCCGTGCCATATCCAAGCGTTAGTATCCGTTTGGATGAACAGGTAGGACATTGTTTCGGTAGCTCTTCACGATACCCGCAATAATGGCAAATGAGCGAGTGGCGATATTGATGATAGGTGAGGCTGACGGCACAATTAATACATTTTGGAACCCAGGAACAATCTTCGCATTGCACCAGGGGTGAATGGCCTCGCCGGTTTTGAAAAAGTATTACCTGCTCTTTTTGAGAAATAGTTTCCTTAATATCATTGAGTAACAGAGATGAAAATTCACCCTTGATCGTTTTCTGTTTTCTTTCCTTTGATAAATCGGCAAAAACAACTTTTGGAAGTTGGGCTGCTCCAAATCGTTCCTTTAATGTGATCAGTCCGATCTTCTCTTCCTGGGCCAGATAAAAGCTCTCACAAGAGGGGGTGGCCGTGCCCATCAGTACTTTAGCATGATGATGTTGTCCCATCATCAGGGCAACATCCCGGGCATGATAGCGCGGGGCGGGGTTTTGCTGTTTGTAAGATGGATCATGTTCCTCATCGACGATGATGAGTCCGAGATTGTCGAAAGGTAGAAAAATGGAAGAGCGGACGCCCACAACAAACCGGAATTTCCCGTTGAGCACGCCGTTCCAGACTTCGACCCGCTCATTGTCAGAAAATTTTGAGTGATACACACCCATCTCGGCCCCAAATATTTTTATCAGCCGCTGTACGATTTGTGTTGTCAGGGCGATCTCTGGCAGGAGGTACAATACCTGTGAACCCCCCTCCAGTGCCTTTCGAATGAGATCAATATAAATTTCTGTTTTGCCACTGCCGGTGATGCCGTGCAGCAGTGCTGTATCCAGTTTCTCAAAACTTTCCAGAATGGCATTGCGAGCCACTTCCTGGCTCTCACTCAATAGCAAGGGATGTTCCGTGGACTTAGGAAACCCAAACCGGGGCACAACGATTTCAAATTCTTCCAGGACTTTATTTTTAATAAGCGTTTGAATTGAAGACTCCGAGATGTCATCGGATAAAAGAGATGACTTACTGATTCCATTTGCATTGATGGTTGGTTCATTGAAAACAGGGACGTTCTGCAAGTACCTTAACAAAACGGATTCCTGTTTGGGTTTGGCCGCCAGGGCTTCGAAAAGCGCTTCCAGTTTTTCCTTAAAAATGTATTCCGGGAGGAGCCTAAGACGTTTCTCCGTCTTAGGTTTATATTTCTCTTTAACTTTTTCGAATATAATGACCGCATCTTTGGAGGCAAGTGATTTCAAAATGCTGAACACGGATTTCACCTCCAGAAATTTGGCAACCTCTGAATACGACAGGGTGTCGGCGGCAAGGCGATTAATCAGCAATCTTTCTTTCTCAGAAAAATCAAAAAGACTTTCTTCCAACAGGAAGGCTGGATGCAACTGTACCATGGATTCGCTGGAAAGTTTCAGTCCCGCGGGCAGCGCGGCGTTCATAACCTCCCCGAGGGTACAGAGGTAATAGTCAGCCATCCACTGATAGAGTTTGAACTGCAGTTGCGTAATGATTGAATGCTCATCGAGTAGTTCGAGCAGATATTTTGCTTCGTATTCGAGGGGAGGTTGATGGTGCAGGCGGGCAATAATGCCAGTCAGTATTTTTCGCTGCCCAAAGGGGACAATGGTTCTTTGACCGATTTTTACTTTTTCATTCCACACGGCAGGCACCCGGTAAGTAAATAATTTTGGTATGGGTACCGGGAGTATCACTTCAACGAACACGGTATCTCCGGCAAGGATATCCGGATCTGATTCAATTGCAATATTGGAGATGAGAGCTTTCAAATCAGAATTCAATGGCTCTCAAGGTTGGCAAGGGCTTCTTCAATGGTCGACACTGGCTTCTTACAGGTATTGTTAAAGCAGACATAAAGTGTTGTTATGGAAGAAGCAGGTTTATCTTTCAACAAGGGTAAATTGCTGGAATCTCTTGTTCCCATGAAGACCGAAAGTGGGATATCGTGTTTTGCGAGTTCATTTCTAAATTCAAGGGCCTTGGCGCCTACGAGGGCAATTTCTGCAAAAGGATTTGAGATTTCTAGCGCAAGCATCGCCCAATGAGAATTGTAGGCAGGCTCTGAGGTTATTATTGATTTCAAGGAAGATGTCATTTGAACTGCTTTTTCTTTCCAATCGGTTCGGTCAAGCAGCGTGCCCAGGTGAAAGAGATTGCGGGCCATCACCGAGTTAGAAGAGGGGATGACGTTGTCAAAAATTTCTTTCTTTCGTGCAATCAGTTTTTCAGCGGCTGAGCCTGTAAAATAAAAGTAACCTTCAGTTTCATCCCAGAAATGGTCTACGACATAAGTACACCACAAGTTTGCTTTCGTGAGCCATGGCTCTTCGAATGTAGCCTGATAAAGGGAAACATAGGCCCTAATTAGAAATGCATAGTCTTCCAAAAATCCCTCGGTATCGCTCCTTTTGTTTTTAAAGGTCCGATAGCATTTACTATGGGCGATCAGGTTTTTTTCCAGGAATTGAATATTCTTCAATGCGAGATTTAGAAATCGGGGTTCACTGAAGGCATTGTAAGCGTCAAGAAGGCCCAGGATCATCATGGAATTCCAGCCTGTAAGAATTTTGTCGTCCAGGGAGGGCCGAATTCTTTTTCCTCTTTCTTCCAGGAGTCTTGCTTTCGCGGATTCAATCGCTGCCTCAGTCAACGGGTCGATGCCCGTGCGGTATAAAATATTTCTACCATGTTCCCAATTGCCATCTTTTGTTACGTTAAAATATCCCGTAACCAAAGGAAGATCCTTTTCCACGGCAGTAGTTAACTCTTCGAAAGTCCAGGTGTAAAATTTACCCTCCATTCCTTCGCTGTCTGCATCGAGGGCTGAATAAAATCCACCTTCAGCATGCATCATTTCACGCTGAAGCCACCCAACCGTTTCGTAGACAACTTTTTTGAATGACGGATCGGGAACAACCCGGTAGGCTTCTGCATATAAGCTAACAAGCTGTGCATTGTCATACAGCATTTTCTCAAAATGAGGAGCAAACCAACGGCCATCCACGGAGTAACGTGCAAAACCACCACCTACCTGATCATAGATTCCTCCCATGGCCAATTGACGAAGGGTATGTGTGACCATATCGAGCGCCTTTTTGTTTTTAGCAATGTGATGATGCCGCAGTAACCACATCCAGAGCGTAGGCATTACAAACTTGGGTGCTTTATCGAGACCTCCAAAGCGAGAATCAAATTTCAGTTCCAGGTTTTGAAATATTTTATTAAAATCACCCTCGTCAAATGGGCCTTGGGCTTTCGCGAATCGCTGAAGGTCGCTAACATTCAGATGATTGGCTAGTTCCTGCGCAGATTGATTGATCTCTAATCTTTTTTGCTGGAAAGTCCTGTTGATCTGCACAAGAAGTTGTGACCAGTTTTTGGGTGGGAAGTAGGTGCCACCGTAAAACGGTTGCTGGTCGGGAGTGAGGAAGACATTCAAGGGCCATCCACCAGGGGTGCCCATCGCATGCACGGCATCCATATAGACCTGGTCGACATCGGGACGTTCTTCCCGGTCAACTTTAATTGATATAAAATGTTCGTTCATAATGGCTGCGATATCATCATTCTCAAATGCTTCGCGTTCCATAACATGACACCAATGGCAAGCTGAATAACCGATGCTGACCAGGATAGGCTTGTCTTCCTTTTTTGCTTTTTGAAATGCATCGGTCCCCCATTCATACCAATCCACCGGGTTGTAGGCATGCTGCAACAAATAAGGACTTGCGGAATTAATTAACCGGTTTGGTTTTTTATTGGACATGGGATCGTGGGCAGTGCTAAATATTGAATGTTGAAAGTTTATTTGAGTTGATGTCTGACTAAATTCAATTCATCATCAACATTTGCGGTCGATTTTAGTTCCTCAAGCAACGCAAGGGTTTCACGCAGGAATTTTTGATGGACTTTACTTTCGGGGTAGGTAGGCCGATGGGTAAGGGCATTCAGTATGTCATTCCATTGCTTCAGGAAGGAGAGGGTGGAAGTGTCAAAGTAGGTGGATCTAAATTTGTCCCAGATGTATTTTTCAGCAGCTTCCGTCGGATGGATGAGGTCGTCCTTATAGAAGCGGTAGTCGCGTAGGTCGTCTACCATAATTTCATAAGCAGGAAAATAATCAACGTCAGAATGTTCTTGTGAAATTTGGTGGCAGGCAATCCGCAGCATGGATTTGCTTACGGTATTTAATGTCAAAGTATCCTTCAGATGCCTCACAGGACTGACCGTAAGGATCACCCGCAGGGAGGGTTGGA
>JAYWDP010000004.1:0-2824 GCA_043779775.1 Cyclobacteriaceae bacterium | reverse complement strand
TGTCCATTAGAATAAGTTCATCCGCCAGGCTCAGGCTCCTGGCAAATCCTTCAGCAAAATCACGGGTGCGGGTATAGAGATGTGGCTGAAACACGACGGTGATCTTTTTTCCACTGTACATCGCTTTCAACGATCTCAAAAACGCTTCAATCTCAGCCGGGTGATGAGCATAGTCGTCAATAAATATTTTTCCGTTTTGCCGTACGACAAACTCAAACCTTCTCTTCACCCCCTTGAATGAGGCTAACGCACTTTTAATGGTTTCTTTGTCAACGCCGGCTTCCTTCGCGATAATGGCGGCAGCGATGGCATTCTCGACATTATGGAAACCAGGGACACCGAGATGAATGTTCTTGATCTTCTTGTCAAAGCCATGAAGATCGAACTTAAAAAATCCGCCTTTTACGGTGAGGTTTCCGGCAAAAAATTGTCCCTGGTTTAATCCATATGTCCTTTTGTTCACTTTTGTATTCGCTGCAGCCAATGATTCAACTGAATGATGGATCACGAGCGTACCCTGGTCGTTAATTTGTTTAATAAAGTCCCTGAAAGAAGTAAGCATGTTTTCATGATTACCATAGATGTCCAGATGATCGGGATCAGCGGAGGTAACCACCGCCATATCCGGGAACAATCGAAGAAATGAGCGGTCAAACTCATCGGCTTCAGCCACCACGAGGGTATCTTTTTTCACCTCGCCATGCATCACAAGGTTGGAATCGTAGTTGGCAGTGATGCCACCAAGAAAAGCAACCATGTCCTTCCCTGCTGCTTTCAGTATATGCGCAATGATCGACGAAGTGGTTGTTTTGCCATGCGTTCCTGCTACGGCGATGGTCTTATAATCTTTCGAAATTAAACCTAACACTTCCGAACGCTTCAGGATAGTAAATCGCTGACCCTTCAGGTAACTATATTCCGCATGATCTTTTGGTATCGCCGGAGTGAATACCACCAATGTCTTTTCTCTTGAAATATAGCCTGGTATAAATTCGACTTTATCTTCAAAGTGAAGTTCCATGCCTTCTTCGATCAGCTCATGGGTAAGTGGCGTGGGCGTTCGGTCATAGCCGGCCACACGAAGTCCCTTGCGTCTGAACCAACGTGCCAGCGCACTCATGCCTATGCCTCCGATGCCAAGAAAATAGATACTATCGTAGTCGCTGAATTTCACCTTATCAATTTTTCAATTTCATCAACAATTTCTTCGGCTGCCCGTGGCCTTCCGAGAAGCCCTATGTTTTCACTCAAGGCATGACAGCGCGGTTCATCCTTCAGTAGTTTTATAGCTTCATCTATGAGTTTATCTTTTGCCTGTATATCCGGGATCAGTATAGCAGCCTTTTCTTTCTCCAACGCCTGCGCATTCCTGGTCTGGTGATCTTCAGCCACATTGGGAGACGGCACCAGGACGGCAGGTTTATGTGCGAGGCATAATTCAGAAATAGATAAGGCCCCCGCACGCGAAACCACTACGTTTGCTGCAGCATAGGCCAGATCCATTTCCTTTAGAAAATCATACAACCTCACTCTTCTTAAATCTTTGTCCGCAATCTGGGCTTTCACACTCTCGAAATACACTTTACCGGTTTGCCAGATCAATTGGATATTGGCATCAATGATTTTGTCCAGTCCGGAGAGCACACTCTCATTGATATTCCTGGCTCCTCCACTGCCTCCCAGGATCAAAAGTGTTTTATTCAGCGAATCGAACCCAAAATGCTTCAGAGACTGGTCGCGTTTACTGCCAACATTGATTATGTCTTTTCTCACCGGGTTGCCAGTAAGTTTCAACTTGTCTTTCGGAAAATATTTTTCCATTCCAGGATAAGCGACACAAATACCCTGCACTTTGCTGGCAAGTTGTTTGTTTGTCAACCCAGCATAGGAATTTTGCTCCTGGATGATCGACGGTATTTTGCATCGTGCGGCTGCCATCATCAAAGGGCCACTGGCATAGCCCCCTGTCCCCACGGCCGCATGCGGTCTAAAATTCTTTACAATCCGTCTTGCTTTAAAGAAACTGGAAATGAGCTTGAAGGGAAATAAAAGGTTGGATAAGGAAAGACTTCTCTTGATGCCACTAATCCACAAGCCGCTGATCTTATAACCAGCTTCCGGTACGCTAACCATCTCCATTTTTCCAAGGGCACCCACAAAAAGAATCTCCGCATCCGGATAACGCTCGCGGAAAGTATTCGCAATGGCGATAGCAGGAAAAACATGACCGCCTGTGCCGCCGCCGCTTATGATGATTCTGTATGGTTGTTTGCTGTTCAAAGGAGTCAGAATTCAGATTCGGAAAGAGAGCCTTGAGAAATATTAAGAAATCTAAGTTTGTCAGCTGGGCTCTTCTTCTTAAAGCCTTCAGCAATGTTTCCAGCTACTGAAACAGTAGCCCTGAATGATTTCGCCGGTTCTCTTTTAACTTCGTTCATTATGTTGCTTCTTCTAAATTCTGACTTCTAACTCCTGACTTCTATTCTTCTCATCCTCATGCTGCCTTGGCCTCCAAATCCTTATGATTCTTCATTTCTTCAGCATCAGTTTCCTGCCCCCAGTTTGCCTCTTGCTCCCCGCGGCTGACACTCAAAATAATTCCAACTGAAAGACCCGTGAATACCATGGCAGTTCCCCCCATGCTGATCAATGGAAGCGGCTGGCCTGTGATGGGACCCAGCCCTACGACGACGCCCATATTCACCATTGCCTGACAGACCAAATCGAAACTCAATCCCGCGGAAAGCAAGCCGCCAAATGCACGCTCTGAATTATACGCAGCCTTCATTCCGCGATGAAGTAAAATGAGGTAGAGCGTCAAGAC
>JAYWDP010000003.1:0-2827 GCA_043779775.1 Cyclobacteriaceae bacterium | reverse complement strand
CCAATGACTGCAGGCCTGGACCCTCGTGTTGATACTTTGAAACACCCATTATCAACGCACGGTATTTTCTATTCTGTTTAGGAATAACTTCATCTGCTATCGGCTTAATTGAATAATCAACCGTAACCGGGTTTGTCTTTTCTTTTAGCGTTTGGCTAAACAGCACGAGCGGAAAGAACCATAGAAGTAATAAAATAATCTTTTTCATATACTAATTATTTTTAATGTCACATCCGTCTGGTATCGTAATCAAAAGAGAATACTACTACGCTCATTAATTTAGGCGACATAAATCTCGATGTAGACTCTTGTTAATCAACAACTAACATCGTCATATTGTCGCGCAAGCTACGTAGTACTCAGTAGGCCCCTCACATTTCATCCCTTATCGCTTTAAAACTTTCTTGGTGACAGACCCATTGCCTGCCCGAAGTCTTATAAAATACAAGCCCGGAGCCTGCTGATCACTTTTCCATACCCAGTTGCCAACACCTGGTTCACTGGTTTGCATTTGAGCAATACGAGCTCCTGTTGAATTGTAGACTTCGATTTCAGCCGGACCTTCACTCACTTCTTTTGGCAATGCGTAGCCAATCGAAACTTCCTCCACAAACGGATTGGGGAAGGGATCATACAAGACGATTTTGGACGGCATCAATTCCTGTTTCACAAATTCACCGCTTCCGAAGACTACTTTAAAGTCCTTCGAATTAAGGCGACTGAATTCATAATGACTTTGAACTCTCATATCAGTAACCTTGTGTAACTTCATATCGAGCAGGTAAATATCTTTCACATTGCCGAAATAGGAATGGTCCCAGCTCAAAGAAGTGTTTTCTTCTTTTAGATTGGATTCCACACTGAACTCCCACACATAATTTTCAGCAGTGGGAACAACATCTTTGGTATAGGACATCCCCAGGTATTTCTTGGGAAATTTTACTTCGAGATAGTCAATAAAGCGGGGCGCATTAAAATCATCATGGAAGTCAAATCCTTCCTTCGCTTCCGGGTGCATGCCCAGGCCCCCCAGTTTGTACCCGACTTCACCACACCTGAGATTGAAAAAAACTTCCCACGAGGCCTGATCAAGTGAAGTGTTAACCGTGCTTTCAGTTGCTACCCGGCCCTGGACGGAGGCATTCTTTGACACAGGAATTTTTATGGGGGTTGCCGTTGTGCCCAGGTATTTTACGAAGCCACCCTCAAGACTTTTCAACGCATCTACGTTATCAACAGTCCCGCGAAAGACCCTGATTTTGCTGGTGTTTCCGCCAAGGTTGGCTATCTGTGATGGATTGGCCGCAATTACATCGGCCCACGAAATATTAAAGTTGTATGGATTGCCGATCTGATTCCAGCCGGGGTTAAGCGTGACAGTGAAAGGGGTATTGGTATTTACGTCCACGGTAGTACCTGGGCCGGTGTCAAGAGGCGAACTGCTGGCAGCAATAAACCAGTAACCTTCACCGGGTATAAGAACCGAACTCCCGTTCAGTTCACTAAAGCCGGAACCGTTGTACTTGAACATGCGCCAGCTGGTGGGGTCATAGCCACCCACCACATTGATGAAAACATCGTTAGCTGTTTTATAATCAAGGACTAGCGGGATGGCAATGATGCGGTAGTTTCCTGCGGCGTTAGTAGGGTATGATGTGAAGTTCAAAGCGGAATGTTTGATAACGGTTTTGTAAAGCGTTTGATTGGCTGAATTGTCCAGACCCGCGCCGTTGGTTATTAAATACGTGTACTCTACGCCCAATTCTGTCACCGCCGAGGCAGGGATTGTGGTTGCATAACTTGAACCGGCAGAGAGCGTCATGGTTGCGGATACAAAATTATTGGGGGCCGCTCCGGCGATGGGGCGATACTGAATTTTTGCGCTGGCTATGCCCGATTCATTATCCGTGAAATTCGCTGAGGCCAGGATTTCAGTATTAGGGGCAATGACTGTCGGCGTGTTTGTGGCAGAGACTTCAGGAGGGGTTATATCGGAACTGGCGGGATTCCCTAAGGCAGGACTCACCAAGTAATTCTCTGATCCGATAGTACCATTATATTCAAAAACAAAAAAACCATAGGTTGTGGCCGCCTGAATAGCGGTGACATTCACCGAATTTCCAGATCCGTTATAAACTACATAATTTCCACCACTTAAATCTGCACCGACTGAGAAAGATGATGACGCCGCATAGGTCACACCGTCTACTGGCGCTTGATCTACGGGTCCCCCTCCTTTCCCGACTACCAGCCGACTTGTTCCATTGCCATTGGTCCACGTAAGCTGCAGCGTCGATGCAAAAGGTTGTGTGATTATCAAATTACCCGCTTGTGTTGAGGGCTTAGGGGCAAGCTGAGCTTGTGAAGTCACAAACCAAAACTCTACTATAATACCTAACAGGACTTTATACATGGTAAAATTATAAACTCAATTTACTAAACCCAAATCCGGAGGTAGCGGCAAATTGGCTTTGGCAGGACCCGGTTTCGATCCACCCACCAAGCCTACCACTGTCGCTACCGCTACCAACGGCAACACTTTCAGCAGCGTGGGCACTTTGTGCTTGATGGCAAAGCGCCCTGTCGTAACCGTTTCTTTGCCGTTCACCAACCGAAGTTGATAGTCTGTTCCTGTTTTGTGATTGGAAGGGACCAGCCATTGATACATTCCATTGTTGCCTGCCGTGCCCACGGCGCCCTGACTGACACCGGCCCGTAGCAACTCAATTTTTACATCCTGGTTCTTCATGCCTCCGCGCCAGGCTAACGCTATTGATTTTCCGCGCTTCGCGGAACTGATATTGTTGGTCAGCGCAAAAGCGGCGAT
>JAYWDP010000002.1:0-8194 GCA_043779775.1 Cyclobacteriaceae bacterium | reverse complement strand
TGTCATTCCAGGAGGCATATGAAAAAAATCTTAATATCATGGACATGACGGCTTTCACGCTTTGCATGGAGAATAAACTACCCATTATTGTTTTTGATATGAACAAGCCTGGCAACCTTCTCAAAGTGGTAATGGGTGAAGAGGCAGGTACACTGATAAGTTAGCGATCAGTAATTTAGAAATTGATATTTGAGATCCTATCTTCATATTTCAATGTTCGTATTGATTCTTAATTCTAAAATTTGAGTCATGGAAGAAATTGAACTTTACCTGGACGATGCGCGGGATCAAATGACCAAAGCAATGGGCCATGTCGGTCTTGAATTAACTAAAATCAGGGCTGGCAAAGCAAACCCATCCATGTTGGACGGGATCATGGTACCGTACTATGGTGCGATGAGTCCGCTCAACCAGATCGCCTCCATTACTTCGCCGGACCCACGGACTTTATTCATCAAACCCTGGGAGAAAAGCAATATTCAGGATATTGAAAAAGCCATTATGGTGGCCAACCTGGGCCTCACGCCTCAGAATGACGGACATCAGGTGATCATCAACATTCCTATGATGACCGAAGAACGAAGAAAACAGTTGGTAAAACAGGTTCACTCAGAGTGCGAACAAGGCAAAATCACCATTCGCGGTATCCGTAAAGAGACTAACGAGGGATTGAAAAAAATAAAAGGTGCGCCGGAAGATGATTTAAAGAACGCCGAGGAAAGTGTGCAAAAACTTACCGATGAGTTTAGCGGGAAAGTAGATGCCATGATGAAGAAGAAGGAAGCGGAGATCATGACCGTGTAGTTAATTTGAAAATGGATCAATTTGAAAATTTGAAAATGGGAATTGCTCAGTGAGTTAGCTTGACGTTCCAAGAAATGATTATTTCAATGAGGAAATTTGAAAAGAACTCGACGCCAATTTTCAAATCTTCAAATTTTCAAATTAATTAATGCTTCCCGTTCTTTTTGAATTTGGTTCCATTACAATTTATTCTTATGGTTTCTGCATAGCATTAGGCGCATTGACCGGATTCTTTTACATGGTACGCCAGGCGAAAATCCAATTCAATCTTTCGTTCGATCAGTCCAATACCCTTTTTCTGCTCATGGTTGCCGGCTGCTGACTCAAGAAAAACAGGGAGTTTACAAGGCAGCTTTTTTTGGTTTATCTCATAGCCTATGCTTCGGGGCGCGCCATGCTCGATATTTTCCGCGGCGATCTCACGAGGGGTTTCGTTATCAAGGAAACCCTGTCGAATTCCCAATTCATTTCTCTGCTGTTTATTGGACTCGCGTTGTACTTCTATTTTAAAAGAAGAAACGCTAACTTGCTCCCCCAAATCCTCCCACCCATGGAAAATGAAAACTTCGGACAAAAAGTAAAACGGAAGACCAAAAGCTTTATGAAAAAATTTCTGGCGATGACAATTATATTGGGGATCGCAGTTTTCAGTTTCCTCTATTGGGCGACCTATGAAAGTGGAATCATGGCGGGCAAGGTCCTCCGCATCAGCGAAAAAGGTATGATCTTCAAAACCTATGAGGGGAAGCTCAATCTTGAAACCTTCGGTGCATTGAAAGGCGCCAGCCCCATTGCCGAATCGTTTGATTTTTCTGTAGAGAAAAAAGAAACTGAAGTTATTAAAACACTGGAGGAAGTCGCCTTGAGTGGTGAGCGGGTAAACCTGAAATTCAAAAAACGCTATGCCCAGTTCTTCTGGCGCGGGGAAACAAAATATTTTGTGACCGAGGTCGAACGTCTTAAATAAAATTCTTTGAAAAATTCTTCTCAAATCGTAGTCTACGGTTCCTATGGCTACACAGGAAAACTTATTGTCAATCTTTGCCGGACCAGGAACCTGGAAGTGGTGTTGGCAGGCCGTAACGAAGCACAACTTAAAGTTCAGAGTCAGCAAACTGGCTATCCCTATCAGGTTGTTGACAGCCAGGATGCAGCAGGGCTAAAGAAATTATTACAGCCTGCAGCGGTAGTCATTCACTGTGGCGGTCCCTTTCGGTACACAGCCAAAATCATGGCCGATGCCTGTCTTGCTACTCAAACGCATTACACCGACATAACGGGAGAATACCTTGTATTTGAATCACTCCCTGATCTGGATCAACTTGCCAAAGAAAAAGGCATCATGATTATGCCGGGTACCGGTTTCGATGTGGTGCCTTCTGACTGTCTGGCACTTCATTTAAAAAAACGCCTGCCTTCCGCCACCCATTTGCAATTAGCCTTTACGATGTCGAAAGGCGGATTGTCGCGAGGGACCAAGAAAAGCATGACCGAAGGCTTGGGTAACGGGGGATTGATCCGCAAAGATGGAAAACTCACTCACATCAACCTTGGAGATAAATTTCTGGATATTGACTTTGGCTCGTTTAAAACAATGGCTTTATGCATTCCCTGGGGTGACATCTCGACTGCCTGGCGGAGTACAGGAATACCGAACATCGAAGTGTACACCGGCGCTACCGATAAAATGATCAGGAACGCCCGGATGACCAAATACATCAATTGGTTTTTGCGGTTGCGTTGGGTAAAAAATATCGCGCTCAAACAAATTGATAAAAGACCTCCCGGCCCCAGCGATGAAAAGAGAGAAAGTGGTCGCAGTTTCCTGTGGGGAAAAGTATGGGATGGTTCTGGTAAAGAGTGTGTAAGTCGTTTGGAAACTGTCAGTGGATATTCGCTCACAGCTAAAACTGCGGTGTTGATTGCGGAGAAAATTCTGAAGAGCGATTTTAAAGCTGGTTATCAAACGCCCGCGATGATGTATGGCGCAGATCTGATTTTGGAGGTGGAGGGATCCAGCCGTACAGATGCTTAGCTACACATCCAAACAAGTAAATTATTATTTTTCCGTTTACATGGACATGCATATTAATGTACGCGAATCACGATTTCATTCCTGGGCATAATTCTCCCGAAAGGCTTTAGCGGATGTCCTTTGGCCGCTACCAAAGCTTCAAACTCTTCTGACTTGTCTGCGTCTACTGAGATTAGCAGTCCTCCGCTCGTTTGCGGATCTGCCAGAATTGCCCGTTGTAAATCATTGATGGGTCCAATCTTTTTCCCATAGCTTTCCCAGTTGCGCTGGGTACCACCGGGTACCGATTTTTGTTGCAAATAATTATCCAAAAAATCAAACTTCGGCACCTTGTTGAATTCAATCTCCGCGGAGAGTCCGCTGCCTTCACACACTTCGCATAAATGACCCAGCAATCCGAATCCCGTTACATCCGTCATCGCATTGACGTAGGGAAGTTTGCCGAACTCAGCACCGAGGGAATTTAACGTGAGCATGGTATCCACCGCTTTCTTCAGATGTGCCTCAGTCACGATACCTTTCTTTTGTGCGGTCGTAATGATGCCGATACCCACGGGTTTGGTGAGATAGAGCCATGAACCTTCTTTGGCGGTATCATTTCGCTTGAGATGCTCCTTCTTCATTTTGCCTGAGACTGCCAAGCCGAATACCGGCTCCAAACAATCAATACTGTGACCACCGGCCAGGGGAATATTGGCATCCGCACAAACTTTCCGGCTGCCCTCGAGAACTTCTTTCGCCACGGCCGCAGGAATTGTATTGATCGGCCAACCGAGAATAGCAATCGCCATGAACGGTGTCCCTCCCATCGCATATACATCGCTGATGGCATTCACGGAAGCAATCGCTCCAAAGGTAAACGGGTCATCCACGATGGGCATAAAGAAATCGGTAGTGCTGATGATGCAATTGCCATCGCCAATGTCATACACGGCCGCATCATCTTTGGATTCATTGCCTACCAGCAGGGAAGGAAACTTCGCCTTCGTAAGATCTGAATGGAGAATGGTGTCCAGGACGGCAGGTGAAATCTTGCAGCCGCAGCCGGCGCCGTGGGAGAATTGGGTAAGTTTAATGTCGGCCATAGTTCAATATTTTTTAACCGCTGAGGCGCAAAGAAATAGAAAATATTCAGTCCTTAGCGTCTCTGCGTCTCCGCGGTTAATCTTAATTCATTAATTAATTGACTTGCATATGCAACTGCGTTTTCCCCATTCCAGGAAATCGTAAGCTTGATCCTCTCTTTTCTTTTGTCAATGCTTCCAAGGTATGCCTTATCGTAATAGGTCAACAGAATCTCCATCACGGAAAACATGTCATTTTGCAAGAGTTTTTCTTTCGCGGCATTGTAATTCTGGCCGCCCAGTTTTTTTGTCACCTTACCCATGATAGTCAAAAACTCTTCTCTATCGGCCGGGCCATATTCATTTACCAATCGTTGTATCCGAATTTCTTTTGCCACATCCATCTGCACCAGCGGACTCAGGGTCATGCGTTCCCAGAAATCAACGGGCAGAAATATTTTACCAATGGCAATGGATTCATCTTCCACCCATATCCGCTTTGATAAATCCAGTTTCAGAATTGCTTCCAGCAAGTCATTCTGAAATTGCTCGGTTGTGGGCTGAGCCGGCATGAGCAGTCCGCCGAAAGCAGAGCCCTTATGGTTGGCCAGACCTTCCAGGTCCAAAATCTGTTCACCCTGGGCCGCCATCTCGCGGAGTATTTCACTTTTGCCACTGCCAGTGCACCCGGTAAGTAAAATAATCTGAAATGGTTTTTTGAATGACTTGAGTGCCAGGTGCCTGTATGATTTGTAGCCGCCGGTCAGGGGTTGAGACCGAATGCCGGCCATCCCCACAAACTGACAGAAGATGTTCGACCGCATGCCCCCGCGCCAGCAGTGAACAAGTATCTCCTTACCGCCAGCCACTTGTTCCGTGATATCAATGATTTCTCTTAAACGGGGGCCCACCAGGCGAAACCCCTCATGAATAGCTTCCTTCTGGCCTTTTTGCTTGTACGTGGTGCCCACCACAACACGCTCCTCATTGTTCAGCAGAGGAATATTTACCGCTCCGCGCATATGACCAGCCTGGTACTCACCTTCCGATCGTACATCGATGACTGGAAGATGATGGCGGAGATTAATGAAATCGGTGATAGAGACAGGCATTTCAGAGAAGTGAAGCCCAAAGTTCGGAATAAAGTGCCGAAGTGTTTAGGTCTTCACGTGTTATGTTACAGCCACAGATTCACTGATTTCAATAATCAGTGAATCTGTGGCTTAATTATCAGTCACCAAAATTAACACCGATGTTGGAAGCGATTCCGATCCTGAATCCGGAACCGACATACGTTCCACTCTGAAAGGCAGTGGCGAATTCAAGCCGGAATACCCGCAAGATGCCATCCAGCCCATAACCCAGTTCGGTATAATTTTGTGATGTCGGTGTAGCCAGGTAATTCACAAAAATATTTTCTGTAATCCCCATCAGGCGCACTTTGGGAATGCGTGTGATTAAAAATTTTCGCCAGTGATAATGAATGTTTGCCGTAAGATACTGATCCTTGGTGCTGTGGGCATAGTAATCCAATAGCCTGAAGCTACCCACCGGATCGGTGATGATAAAGGGTGTGCGATTTCCTAAAAAATGTTTGTAATCCATGAAGTATATCTTATCTGCATTCAGGAATTTTCCGCCCTTCAATGCGATGTCGAGTGTGCCGCGGATGCCGAACTTGATCTGCTGACGCAACCCGATTTCGAATTGTTCAAACTTCACCTCACTGCTGAGCGCACCAAAACCGCGACGGTATTCCACGGTGAATAGCGGTGATGAGTTAGGCACCCGATATTTGCGGCCATTGCGGATTTTATACTTCTGCCATGGTCTTGCTTCAATACCTATCATGCCTGTAAATGCATCATGAGGAAGAAATCCGGTGTTGGTGAGTTCCTGATTTACAGGAGCGTTGGGTGTGTAGGTTTTTTCTTTGTTATCAATCCAGGTATAGGTTGTATTGTTATACAACTCACTTCGCCTTGCTAAATTCCATTGTGTATAAACTGCAAAACGCTGATCCAACTGCTCACGCCACTTGAGGTCAACAAAATTTCGTTCATACAACTTTATGAGATTGTCCTCCTGAAAGAGTGTTGTGAACGTGTTCACCAAAGGATGGATTGGTTCATCGTTGTTAAACTGCTGCACATATTTTCCTCCTTCAAAAGTGATCCTTCGTTTTTGTGTACGATA
The DNA here is from genome assembly GCA_043779775.1 of Cyclobacteriaceae bacterium. GTDB lineage: Bacteria > Bacteroidota > Bacteroidia > Cytophagales > Cyclobacteriaceae > ELB16-189. The sequence continues at coordinate 2,095 of JAYWDP010000002.1, read as the reverse complement.
ATCCACTCTTAATATTCCTGAATAGGTGTTGCGTGAAAACGCAAAACGCCCCACAGGACTGATCTCCAGCCTCGATACCCTGGGCCTTGCATCGGGATTGAGAGAATCCTTTTTTACCCAGCGCTTATAATAGCTGAGCCGGTAAATAATATTAAAGCCTTCCGCGGTGTTGAACCCTCCCCACGGCATATGGATTTGCAAATTTTCTGTGTCTGAAAGCTTATAGCGGTCACCACCGATCAGGTCCAATGGCTGAAAGCCTTTGCTTTTCGAGGGTTTGAGGGAGTCTCCTTCATCCCTTTTCTTTTGAATTTCTGAAATACTATCCGCCACATGATATCCGCGTGATTCTTCTTTGCTTAATACAGCAGGCCGGACTTCCGTCCAGAAGGTAGAGTCTTTTTTATAGGCTAGTGAATCAACCTTATAAGAAGTCTCTTCGATTACTTCAGGAGCTTTCTGCTCCTTCTGCTCAGCTTTCTCATATTCCTTCACCATTTGGTTAAGTTCTTTCCGGGTCACTTCTTTCCCGGACTCCAGCCGCTCCTGAAGCTGCTGCCCTTTTTTGCTATATTTTTTTTGTATCGCATTTGCCTGCTCTTTCTGAACTGTCTCATCGATGACGGTCATCTCCTGCGGTAGGGCGGGATTGAGTTTGATCTTGTAATTCTTGACGGTGGCGAGGTAATCAGCGACAAATTCAAATCCAAATACTTTCCCGCCTACATAAAACTGTTGTGACACCGGGAGCCAGGCCTTTTCCTCAATGGGATCATAGATCTGCTTAACGTGAAAGTTGATGCCCATTTTTGTGGCATTTAAGTCGGCGCTGTGAATGCTCCACCAGTCTTCCACGATATAGATTATTCCTTCAAAAACATTGTCTCCCTTTGAACGCGGAGTAATTTTTATTTTACTGATTTCATACGTTCGGTCTTTGAAGGAGCCCAAGTATTCAAAACGATAATAAGAAAATGATTTTGGAGAAAGGGGTGATACCGTTTCAGCTATCTCCGGTTCATACAGACTACCAAAAACATAATTGTTAGGGGATGTGTTGCGATTGTTTCCATTGGTATATACGGCAATAACTTTCTCCTCAAATTTACCGGGCCGAGTGTATTTGATTTCACTTACGGACTCCGAAATAAAAAGCCGGTCTTTGGTGATACCTTCTTTCTCCAGCGCTTTCTTGGCAAACCAGGGATAATCCTTGAGCATACCTTTGCCCTTAATATAAACTCGGGCCGTATAACTGTCGATCTGCTGGGTATGGTATTTAGCTTTTGCTATGGCTTTACGCATGATCGTGTAGGCGGGGTCCTCCTTACCGGCCTTCACCGTGACCGATTGTAATTGAATCACTTGAGTTTTTAACGTGACGTTGAGTTCATTATAAGCATCGGAAATATCAACGGAATAGCTCTGCGTTTCAAAGCCGAGATAATGAAAGATAAGATCGTAGTGACCGCTAGGAAGCATTATTTCATAGTGGCCGGTCGGATCGCTGACAGCGCCGGAACCCGTTTGCTTTACATAGATGGTAGCGAAAGCCAGGGGGATGCCATCATCGCCCTTAATCATTCCACGGATTCCGCCTGCAAATGTCGAAGAGCATAGTATTATTAATGAAACTGTAAGTAAGATTTTCCCCATCTCAAGCCAAGACGCAAAACTCCCCGTTGTAGTTGCCATTTACTGGACTTTACTTATAAAAATTACGAACGCGTATCATCTGTTCCACTGGCTCAGGAACGAGGTAACGTACGGACTTATTGTCTTTGATACACTGCCTGATATACGTGGCTGAGATGTCAAGCAATGGTGCTTCAACAATTTTTACATGGGAGTGATGATTGAGTTCGGATTTTATTACGTCGGGCCTCGGATAGACATACAAGCCATAATCATCCAGTAAACGCTGGTGGTTTTTCCACTTCTCAAAGTTGGTAAGATTGTCCTCTCCTAAAATGATTTTAAACTGCTTGTCCGGATTTTTTTCAGCAAGGACCACGAGCGTATCAATGGTATAACTGGGTTTTGGCAAATGAAATTCAATATCACAAGGTTCCAGTTTGTAATTGTCGGCAATGGC
>JAYWDP010000001.1:0-8196 GCA_043779775.1 Cyclobacteriaceae bacterium | reverse complement strand
GTGCATGTGACCATTGTCTGCAACGTTTAAAGAACTGGCGGTAGGTCAACCTTAGATCACCGTCTACTACAGCGATTCTTTCCGGGTACAACTTCTCTGAGCGTCTTGCAAATTCCAAGGGCGTCATTGGAGTCTCCATAAGCAGTGTGGTTTTCGGTTAAATTAAATTTCGTTTTTATTTCTTTTGTTTGACTGCTTCGATACGGCCGCTATAAGAAATCGATTGCCGGTCGGTGAACGAGATTCGCATGGAGGCACTGCCGTCAGACGAAATCGCAATAATGAACAAAGGAGAATTCATACATCTTTTGGTTTGACCGAAATTTGCCATCCTCCTTTCTTCTTATCCCTCGCAGAATATTCAAACTTGAGGGAAGTGAATTTTATACCTCCATCCGAGGAACCCGATGTAGCCTGGTAGGTCCTGCCAATATATGGGAGGTCACTGATGATGGTATCGGGTAATACGGTAAGGGTATACAATGAGGTAAGCTGCCTTACCCCTCCAGCCTGAGGTGATTCAGATTGAGCAACAAAAACATAGCGCTTAGCATCAACTAATTGTTTGATGGCTTCGCCCTGGCCGCCGGCAGTTTCTTTTTTGGAGTCCTGGGCACTGACTTGCCAACAGATAAGAAAGGCAAGAAGAAAAAAGATGGATCTCATGGTGATTCTTTATTATTTGGGTTACCAACAGACAATTTTATTTATTTTCTTCATTCAGGCAAGTCTTTCTCTTACAGTTTACTTAACAGTTCGCCCGCCTTATCCAACTGCAGGGAAATCAGGTAGTAAAAGACCTGGTCCAATTTTTTATTCTCCAAATCTTTTCCTTTGTTCGCTTTTCGTTTTTTATAAAGACTCACGGCTAACGCCAGTTCAGTTTCACGATACGTAACTCCCAAAAAGGCCTGAATCTGCATTAACCTTGAATATCCGAATTCACGGGTAGGCTCTACGATGGTTCCTTCCCCATAGTCATTCCATGTAATGATTTGAAGCAAATTAATGGCATTGTTACTGGCCCTTTGCAAAGTCTCGGTGAACAACTGACCATTCTTGTCGTCATAGAAAGTATATCCATTACCCCAGCCTCCGTCTTTGTAATAATCGTTGAAGCCCGGCATCGCACCACCGACACAAATAGAATATTGTGTACAATGCTGGTAAAATGTATCATTCACCGTTTCACCCACCCATGCAAATTCACCCTTGGCTGATGTATTCAATCCGTAATTTCCGATGGTATAGGGCAATGTAATAAAACTGACAGGCTGAATGCCAGAAAAAACGGAAGTCCACTCTGCATCGGTAAATAATGCCTGGGGTCCAAAATTGAGTAACACAGGGTTGGCGCCGATTTTTAAATAATTACTTTTTGAAAAGAAATTATCTTTAAAATACGCCATCACGCGTTTGCCTTCTGTTACTTTATCTGTGATAATATTTTGATTGAATGCATTTTTCAATGAAGCATCCTCATATACCAACCCGAATTTCAATCCTGCTTTTTCCAGCCAGGGAATAATAGCCATCGTGTGGTCATGCAGTAGCTTCCAGTCATACACCGGCGTGATGCCGGCATAATCAATCAACACGCCATCCACGCCGGTTAATTTCATGCAGACCACGGCATATTCAAGATAATCCTTTTCGCCGTTGTCGTATGGCTCAACAAGAGGGTAATAATGAGAGGCGATTTGCCTTTTTCCATCCCCATCAATGATGGTAGGATTCCGGTTAGCCATGGTCCAATGGACTCCCCAGTTTCCTTTGCTTGTCTCAGGATATTCTGCATACTCAGGACTTTCAAACCAGGGCATATAATGAATATACACCGGCTTTAAATTGGTTCTCACAACAGGCGATGCTGGGTATTCAGTAACGGTAAATTGCTCCGGAGTCGAATTATTGCAGGCCAATAAAAGGATAAGAAGGGCAATTGATAGGTGAGCTTTCATTTCTTGCTTGTTTATTCGTGCATGACAATCTAAAACAGCATAGATGAAGTATCTAGCTATTGCAGGAGTTTGCATTCATTAGATGACATTCGAATTTATGACAAATTCAAGCTATTGGCAACTAAGCGATTGTGCCGTTACTCAATCTTCTCTTTGAATTTTTTCAAGCTTAGTATTTCTGTCCTACCATAATGCTTCATCTCCAAAAGGTCCTTGTCGCCTGTTATCAAAAAATCTGCTTTGCTCTCTTTGGATAAGGCTAATAGGAAGTCGTCTTTTGGATCACGACAAATCTGCTCGATTTTCTTGATCCTTACCTTTTCTGAAATTATGTTTAGAAGAGAGATTAGGTCAGTTACTTTTTCTGGTTCAAAATATTGCTTAAATTTTTCTTTTGATGTAACGAGTTTCAATTCATTTATTAACTGGTCAGTGGTGACGAGCCTAATTCTTTCATTAACGATCAAGTCTTTAAGATTTTGAAGTTCCTTGCCGATAAGAAAACTAATCCAAAGATTGGTGTCAATGATTACCTTACTTGGCCTTGGATTTGGCATACAATTCGGCTCTTACAATTTCCACTTCCTTATCAATTGTATCTTGGTCGAGGACGTCGGTCCGGAAAGCTTTCAACAAGGAGGTAAGTTTGGCATTAATAATGTCTCTTTCGAGTTCTTTGGAGAGGCGAATTTTATCTTTTTTTGGCAATTGCCTCACTAGCTTCAGGATCTGGTCAATGTTGTATGTCTCAGTTTTCATAATGACAAATCTACGGATTTTTGATTGTTGTTAGTGCATGCCACCGCCTGACACCCGAATATTGCGCGCGTTTGTAAGCGTGCCCTCATCCCATTAATTCGATTATATTATGATATGGATACTCAGCAGGCTCTCAACGATTTCCTATGCCGCCGGGTAATTATCTCCTTACCAGACATTTCCCTGACGAAATAATTCGCACCGGCACGCGTTGAAAACGTCGCGCCAGATTTCTGGGGCAAACGCGGGCTATAGGGGGGCTCCAAATTTCTAGGGCAAAAGCGCGCTATAGGGTTACTTTTCATTGGCAAAACGATGCCCCGTAATTGTGTTTAGCTTTTATTGTGTGCCGTTTTCATTCGTGGCCTTAATATTTATTTCTCTTTACAGTAAACGCTGTTTGAATCATTTCGTCCGCCCTGGATAAAAAACAAAACTCTTCTATTGAACCTACTTCAATAAATACTTCTTCCTTCTTAGTTTTTGTTCTTATTAAGGTCCTGTGTTCAAACTGGTGTGACAAATCATCTGTCTTCGAAAACAGGTTCGTGGTGATCTTCCCTTCTTGTTTATAGTCCTTGTAGTGAATCAATTTATAAGAATATTCTATACCCAAATTGTTTAGTTTATTTTTGACGTGATTGAAGAAAAGGATCGGCTCTTTAATTACCAACGCGTATTCTCCAAAGTCAAGCATTCTTTTATCTATTTCATAAGAGTCTTCTTTGAAACAGTCAGAAGTTAAAGCATAAGAAGAAAAACAAAAGTATGGGTCGTCAGTGAAATTAGTAATTGTCCCACGAGTGTCCTGCGCGGGTTTGAAACTGCCTTTACCAAGGTCTGGATGGTCATATTCAATTTTCGAAAATTGTCCGTTAACAATATTGATTGCGCCTTCGAATTTATCTCCCCGTTCATTTTTTGTCGAACTCTCAAATTCTTTGATGCTGCCAAATCGCATTTGTCCTTTGTTCATCAAGCTCTCCAAGTGCTCTTTTCTTCCAAATTTGATTAACCAAAATAGATTTGTCATTAATCTGATTTGTCAAAGTTGTGTCGTCTGAGTCGTCCCGAAAATGGCACACTGTTGTGTGCCGTTTCTTTCACCACTCTCATTCTTGTTCTCCGTCAGTTATTATTCCAGTAAACTCAACTTCTTCAAGTCCAGCATACCAAGTCCTTCTTGTCCTGTCAACCCGTAAATTAAAAAGTCTTTTATAATCTCTTGTTCGTTCTAGTTCATTATGAATTCTATGACCGTCCGATATTTCGTCTGCGAAAATAGGCGATTGATACTCGGTTCCAATGTCATAGTAGTCTTGAAGTGATTGAATGTCGTTTGAGTTGTACTCTTGAAACCATATTTTGAATTTTCTGCTGAATATTTGTCCGTAGCCAGGAAAGTAACTGCAATCTTTTCCACGTCCGAACAGTTCAGCGAATCTGTCGGTCTTGTAATAAACCATTTCATTTGCTTCATCTTTCAAAGGTTCAATTCGCCTTGCCCGAAAACACTGTCCTAAAGTCTTTTGATCACTTGTCCATTTAGGATATTTTTTCTCGTAGTCTAACCGCTCTTGTATTTCCCTTTCAGTTCTCTTGGGCTCGCTTGTAGTTACAACAAATTGAATATTGTTATGATTTTCAATTTGTTCGCTTGAATCCGAATTCAAATACGTAATTGCTCCATTTAGGTATTGTGAAAGCTTAATGCCGTCAGTAACTTTAAAAATTAGTGGGTTTCCACTTGAACGAAAAATCTTAACAGCGTCATTAAAAGGTTCAATATCGACAATTGACTTTAATGTTATTGTAACATTTTTGTCCGCATTTTTGAACAAAATCCTTTTCGTTGTCAGGTTTAGAATTCCAATTCCTTTTGATTGATTTACTGTTTCCTTCTCTTGACTCACGTTGTATGAACCAACGCTATAGCTAACACCCTTCATGATGTTCATTCGTACTTTTGGCCCTGCATAGTTTACTCGAGTTGTTACCTGTTTTCTTTCTAATAATTCTGCTGAACTACTTTTATAAATACATTGCTCTCCTTTTTGCAGTATGAAATCAGATTCGTGGCTAGGAAAGATTCCATTTTGCAATTCCCAATTCAGAATATTGTACTCAAACTTGGATCTCACTTTCTCAACCGTATTCAAGTCTTCTATGCCTAACTCAATGCTTTTTGTTACAATCTCGTTTAAACTGTTAGGGTTTAAGGCTCGATTTGAGTCAAGCTGTTGTTGAGCAAAGAGCTCAACTCGACTTTTTCTTATTTTTTCTTTTATCTCCTTTCCTTCGTCCTCTGGAAAAATCTCTTTGTAAAAGGCTAAGTATTTGTCCCCGAGTCTTTCTATTTCATAGATATTAACTTTTTTGTCGTAACCCTCAATTATTCTTTTTTTAATATCCCCGTAAAGTTCTTTACTCCAATTCTCCTTTCTACTCAAATATGTCTGGATTACATTCCTGTCAATATTTGGAAACTGCCTTATAGATTTGTCAACCGCAAGTGCGATTTTAAGTCCAATAAAATTTGCGGTTATTTTTTGAAATATATTCATGACAACTCTATCTTAAAAAGAAATGGCACACAACGATCCCATATCCTTCACAAAGTGAACGATATAACCTTAATCCATAATCAATTTAGCCAAAAAATAAGCAAATAGAATGTAAAGGAATCAGGGCTTCGACTCCGCTCAGCCTGACCAGCTCCGAAAGAAATTTAGCAAATGATAAAGTCTCCTTACTGTAGAGCACAACTTAAACACTTAAGCACTTTAACACCTTAACACTTCCCCAATCATTTCCCCAAAAACTCTGCCTTCCTCTTCTCCAAAAAAGCCTTCACGCCCTCCTGGTGATCGGAGGTATTGCCTGCCGTCTCCTGGCTATAGGCTTCGTAGTCGAGCATCTCGTCCAGGGTAGAGACCGTGGATTTGTTCAGCATCTTTTTGATGAGGCCAATGGCTTTCGTGGGCGCTTTCGCGAAATAGTCGGTGTAGGTTTTCACAACTTCATCAAGCTGCGCAGCAGGAACAACTTTATTCACTAACCCGATCCCGAATGCTTCCTGCGCCTTGACTTTACTTCCCATAGCACACAACTCAAAGGCTTTCGCAGAACCCACCATTCTTGGTAAAAAATAAGATGAGCCTGAGTCGGGCACCAATCCGATGTTGATAAACACTTCGATCAGCGTGGCTTCTTCCGAAGCGATGATCATATCACAAGCCAGCGCCAACGAACATCCCGCACCAGCGGCAACGCCATTCAGCCGGCACAGGATCGGTTTCGGCAGATTTCGTATGGCACGAATGATGGGATTGTAACGCTTGGTTAAGGAATCTATGAACGAACGCTTCTGCCCCGCCGGTATCGCTTTCAAATCCTGACCGGAACAAAATGCTTTCCCTTCACCGGTGAGTACCACCACACGCACGGCTTCGTCTTTCGCCACCATTTTGAATGCCTCCTGTAATTCAAAGGTGATCTCGTCATTCAAGGCATTGTACACTTCGGGTCGGTTCAATGACACCGTGGCAACACCCTGTTGCACGTCGTACTTGAGGAACTGAAAAGCCATAGGTTTTGAATTTATGTGCAATTAAAAAAGCAAAATCATACCAAAGAAAGCCCCGGAGAAACCAAGGATCGCCCCGAACAATACTTGCCGCGGGGTGTGGGCGTTGAGATACAGTCTTGATGACATCACCAAGCCGGCAATTATCACTACGGCTACCGTTGGATAGAACAAGACGCCATTTTCGATGACCTTGTTCAGGGGCATCAAAATGCCAATTGCGCCGCAAGCTGCCAAACTGTGTACACTGACTTTTTCAAAAAAAGTCGCTACCGTCGCCACCAATATCAGGGCGGTGATGATCACCATGATTTTATTAAAATTCACATTGCCGCTCACCTTATAATAAAACATGATGGTCACCACGATGTAGATTATGGTTATGAAAGTGAATGGAACAAGGCGCTCATGCTGGGTACGCATGGTCAGCGAAGGCAGGGTACCAAAGGCTTTCAACAATAATAAATTGGCCAGAGGAAGCACAAAAGTCATCACAAACACCAATCCTGCAAAGGTCATTATTTTCGAAATGGGAATCAGCAGGAAATGCGGCATGAGCCAACCCAGCATCAGCACGAGGTACGTTGCGAAAAGCAACGGATGAAAAATCCATGAAATAATGGTAGTAATTGTCTTCACTTATAATTCCTTTCGGAGCCGCGCAACCGGAATATTCAATTGCTCGCGGTATTTGGCTACCGTGCGTCGCGCGATGTTGTAGCCTTTCTGGTTCAGGATCTCTTCAATCTTTTCATCGGAGAACGGTTTACTCTTGTCTTCACCGTCAATCAACTCCTTGATTATCTGTTTTACCTCGCGACTGCTCACTTCCTCACCTGAATCGGTAGCGATGCCTTCAGAGAAAAAATATTTCAATGGAAAAATCCCAAAGTCCGTCTGGATGCTTTTGCTGCTGGCCACACGGCTTACCGTGGAGATGTCCATGTTGATCCTTTCGGCTATGTCTTTCAGAATCATCGGTCTTAACCTCGTCTCATCCCCTTCCTGAAAATAATCATATTGGAAGTCGATGATGGCTTTCATCGTTCGCATCAACGTCTGCTGTCGCTGCTTGATAGCATCAATGAACCATTTGGCTGAGTCCAGTTTTTGCTTTACAAAGCTGACGGCCTCTTTTAATTTCTTGTCTTTTTTATCGCTTTTATCATACGCCTTAAACATTTCTGTGTAGGACTTGCTGATGTGGAGGTCCGGAGCATTACGGGAGTTGAGCGACAGTTCCAGTTTACCATTGTTGTTGGAGAGAATGAAATCCGGGATGACATATTGGTTCTTCACCATGCCGGTTGTAATTTCTCCGCCAGGCTTCGGATTGAGCTTGATGATCAGGTCAATGGCATCCTTGATATACTCTTCATCATCGAGATCCAGTTTCTTAAGAATTTTTGGATAATGTTTCTTGGTAAACTCCTCATAACATTCATGTATGATTCGCTTGGCCACGATCACGTCAACATCCTGTCCATTGTCCATCCTTTCGAGCTGCAGCAGAAGACATTCCTGCAGGTCTCTGGCGGCGATGCCGGGCGGATCAAAGGCCTGAATTTTTTTCAGGATACCTTCCACCTCTGAGAGGGTAGTCTCAATATTTTGCGAGAAGGCAAGGTCATTCACGATAGCCCCGAGATCGCGGCGAATCCAGCCGTCGCTCTCAATGCTTCCCACCAACTGTTTGCCGATGGCTTGCTGCCGGTCATCCATGCCCAGAAAGCCAAGTTGTGTGGTGAGGTTCTCGTGCAAGGATGAGGATGAGGGCATGGGCATTTCGTGCTCTTCCTCATCGTCATCGTTTTCCACGAGCGTTTTATATCCTCCGTATTCATCGTCCTGTAAGTAATCTTTGATATCGACTTCACCTTCTGCTGCGGG